>NZ_JBHUUW010000046.1:0-62970 GCF_042670825.1 Streptomyces sp. NPDC057137
GGGGCCGCGGGTGCGTACCCGCGGCCCCTCCGGCGAACGACGACACGCGCCTCAGTCGTTGTCGACGTCGAACGGGTCGGCCACCGGCCGGCCCGTCAAGTGCTTGCCCAGCGCGAGGAAGCTGCGCGAGAGGTGCCACTCCGTGGCCTTCGCCAGCGCGTCACCGTCGCCGAGCCGGGCCGCCGCCAGCATGGAGCGGTGTTCGTTGGAGGTCTCGTCGGCCCGGTCGTGGAGCACCTGGAGCACGTCCCAGGGGAACTTCTGCCAGAGCTGGTCGATCTCCGCGGCCAGCCCCTCGTTGCCGCACTTGGCGTAGAAGAGGAAGTGGAACTGGTAGTTGGCCGCGTTCAGCCGCGCCCGGTCCCCCTCCTCCGCCGCCTGCTCCATGTCCGTGACCAGCCGCTCGGCGAGGTCGATGTCCAGCGGGGAGAGCCGCCGGGCGGCCCGCTGCATCGCGTACGGCTCCACGAGACGCCGCAGCAGGTAGACGGTCTTGACCTGCTCGTAGTCCGCGTCCGCGACCCGGACGCCCTTGTGCGGCTCCCCGACCAGCACCCCCTCGGCCTCCAGCAGCCGCAGCGCCTCGCGGACCGGGGTGATGCTCGTGTCGAACATCGCGGCGAGCACGTCCTGTTGGATACGGCTGCCCCGGGGCAGCTCGCCCTCGCTGATCATCCGCCGCAGCTCGGTGGCGATGCGGTCCCGCTTGGTGGGTGCCTTCGCCGGTTTCGGCACGGCTTTGGCGACGCGCTTGGGTACGACGCCGTCAGTCGTGGCGGTCTTGGTTCGTCGGGACTGCGGCGGCATGTCGTGGTCCTTCTGTCGTGGGCGCTCGGGGAGCGGTGCTCGGGGAGCGGTGGGGGTGCGGGCGGGGTGCGGGGCGGCGGGCTCGACGAGTGTCCCATCGAACGGAACAGGCCGGTGTGGCGCGGCGAACGGACGACGGACGTCAGTCGGCGGGCGCCGTGCGGATCCCGTCGTGGAAGGCGGCGAGCGCGGCGGCGAAGGCCGCCGGCTCGTCCAGGTAGGCGACATGACCCGCGCCGGGCACGACGGCGCTGATGCCGCCGAGCCGGCCGGCGAGCGATTCGGCCGCGGTGGCGGCGACCCGGTGGTCCCGCGCGCCGCGCAGCACCTGACAGGGCAGCCCGAGCGGAGTGGCCGGGGCGTGCGTGGCCCAGCCGAGCGTGGCGCGCAGTGAGTCGAGCAGGACCTCGGGCCGGGTGCCGGCCATCGCGCGGCGCAGCAGGTCACGGTGGCCGGGGTCGGCGGAAAGGAGTGTGCTGTCGACGTAGTTACGGGCGAAGAGGTCCACGCCGTCGCGCTCCAGCGCGGCCCGGGTGTCCGCCGGGCGGCGGGCCGCCTCGGCGCCGTCGGCCGGGGGGAACCCGACCAGCGTCAGCGCACGCACCCGGTCCGGGTGCCGCTGCGCCAGGGCGAGCGCGACGAGCGCGCCGAGCCCGGACCCCACGATGTCCAGGGGCGCTCCTTCGTAGGCGGACACGGCCGCGCCCACCGCCCCGTCCACGGTGAACGGCTCGGCGGCGCGGGCCCCGTGGCCCGGCAGGTCGAGCGCCTTCAAGTGCCGCCCGCCCACGCCGAGATGACCCAGCGCGGGCCCCCAGGTCGCGGCGTCGCCGCCCCAGGTGTGCAGCAGGAGAAGAGGGTTCGCCCTCGTCGTCATAGGCACCTCATACCAAGATGATGCATTTTCCAGTTTCTGAAGTATAGCTATTGCGTGTCAGGCATCTTAGACCCAGAATCCCCACTATGACCACGATCAAATCGGTGCGCCAAGCCGTACCGGCCGGCGACGGCGACGGCACCGGAGCGAGTACCGGAGCGAATGCCGGTGCCGGTGCCACCGTGCTGCTGGACGGGCTGACCATGCGATTCGGTGAGCGCACGGTCTCCAAAGACATCAACCTGACCATCGGCGCCGGCGAGGTGCTCTCCATCGTCGGACCGTCCGGCTGCGGCAAGACCACCCTGCTGAGAGCGGTGGCCGGCCTCATCCCGCCGGCCGAGGGCGCGGTCCGTATCGACGACCGCGTCGTGGACGGCACCCCGGACGGCGTGGCCATGGTCTTCCAGCACTTCGGCCTCTTCCCCTGGAAGACGGTCGAGTCGAACGTCGCCTACGCGCTACGCGTGCGGGGGACAGGAAAGAAGGAAGCGCTCGACCGGGCCCGGGAGCTGATCACCCTCGTCGGGCTCGACGGCTTCGAGAAGTCGTACCCGCACCAGCTGTCGGGCGGCATGCAGCAGCGCACCGGCCTGGCCAGGGCACTGGCCGTACGCCCCCGGCTGCTCCTCATGGACGAGCCCTTCGGCGCGCTGGACGCCCAGACACGCGAAGTGCTCCAGTTCGAACTGCTGCGTATCTGGCAGGACCACCCCGTGACGATGCTGTTCGTCACCCACTCGATCGACGAGGCCGTCCTCTTCGGGAACCGGATCGCCGTACTGGGCGGCCGGCCCAGCGGCGTCGCCGAGCTGATCGACGTGAAGCTTCCACAGGACGGGGAGCGGGACCGTTCCGTACTGGCGACGCCGGAGTTCCTGGCGATCCGCGAGCGCGTCTGGTCCCTGATCATGAACGCCGAATCGGGCCGCTAGCCACACCGCCCGCCCCGCCCGCCCACCCCCACGCACCCGCCCCCTCATCTCGCTCGCCCCCACGCACCCGCCCCCTCATCTCGCTCGCCCCCACGCACCCGCCCCCTCATCTCGCTCGCCCCCACGCACCCGCCACACCCACCCTCAGCCAGCCCCGCCCGCCGTGCACCGTCGCGCGGAAGAAGAAGGAGCAACTCTCATGAAGATTCCGCGGCGCAGGTCCGCCCTGGTCGGTGCGGCCACCGTCCTCGCTCTCGTCGGCGTCCTCTCCGGCTGCGGCGACAGCGGCTCCGACACGGCGGCGGGTTCCGCCTCGGGCGGCGGCGGCAAGATGACGATCGGCGTGCCGGGCATCCCGCCCATCTTCCTCAACACCGTGATGTACGTCGGCGAGAAGCAGGGCTTCTTCAAGGACCGCGGCCTCGATGTGACCCTGCGCCCGCTCACCACCGGCGCCGACGTCGGCCGCGCGGTGCAGAGCGGCGAGATCCAGGGCGGCATCATCGGCACCCCGGGCGCCGTCGCCCTGCGGGCCACCGGCGGCTCGGTCGTCTCCGTGATGGGCTTCCCCAAGCCGACGTACCTCTTGGCCAGTACCGACCCGGGCGTCACGACCTGCGAGGCGGTCAAGGGCAAGACGGTCGCCGTGGACGCGGTCGGCGCCCCGAAGGCCCTCGCCCTGGCCGGCATGCTCAAGAGCTGCGGCCTCGGCCCCAAGGACGTCAGCACGATCAACGTGGGCGGTCCGCCGACGGTCGACGCGCTGGTGGCCGGGCAGGTCAAGGTCGCCGTACTGCACCCGGACGAACTCGCCACCGTACGGGAGAAGATCAAGCCCGGCACGAAGGCCGAGGAGATCATGACGCTGGCCGGCGTCGACCCGCTGGAGCACTACACGGTGCTCGTCGCGCCCAAGAGCGCGCTGGACGGCGCGGCCCGTGAGCAGTGGGTCGACATGGTCGCCGCCGTACGCGAGTCCGTCGCCTACATGAACGACCCGGCCAACCTCAAGGAGGTCGCGGCCGTGGCGGCGAGCGTCACCAAGGAGCCGGCGAGCGTCACCGAGGCGGCGCTGCCCACGTTCCTCTCGCTGGGTGTGTGGCCCAAGTCGGGCGACGGCCTGGACCGTAACGCCATCGAGCACACCATCGAAGGCGCCGTGGCCGCCGGCAACGTCCCCAAGCAGAAGGCGCCGACGTACGACGACATGGTCGACCCGTCCGTGTTCGCCGACGCGACGGGCAAGTGATGGGTACGCCCCCGGCCACCCATCGGGCCACCGACCGATCCACCTCCGCGCCACCGGGATCGGCGGGGGCACCGCCCGCCGCCACGTCCGCCGCCACATCCGCCGCACCGGCCGAGGAACCGGCCGAACCCGGGACCGCACCCCCGGCCGGCCCGGGGCTCAAGCGCCGCGTCGCCCGCCGGCTGATACCGCTCGGCATCTCGGCCGCCGGCCTGCTCGTCGGACTCGGCCTCTGGCAGTGGGCCGGACAGCGCGACCCCGTCCTGTTCGCCACCCCCGGCCGCTCGCTCTCCGCGCTGGCCACCATCACCGAGGACGGCACGCTGCCCAGCGCGCTGCTCTCGTCGGGCCGGCTGCTCGTCGTCGGACTCGCCCTCGCGATCGTCGCCGGGGTCGGCTTCGGCCTGCTGCTCTCCCGGGCCCGGCTGCTGCGCAGCAGCACCGACTGGCTGCTGTTCGCCCTCCAGTCCGTCCCGATCGTGGCCCTGGCCCCGCTGATCCTGTCGGCGTTCGGCTTCGGACTGCCGGCCAAGACGCTGGTGGTGTTCCTGACAGCGGTGTTCCCCATCGCCGTCAACACGGCGGAAGGAGCACACCGGGTGCCGGCCACCCTGCTCGAAGTCGCGCGCACGTTCCGCAGCAGCGAGTGGCGGATCTGGAAGGACGTCCTGCTGCCGCACACCGTGCCGTACGCCATGACCGGCGTACGGCAGGGCATCGCGATGGCCTTCGTCGGCACCCTCGCCGCCGAGTTCTTCCTCAACGCCAGTGGCGTGGGTGGGCTGTTGCTCGCCGCGAGCACCCGGTTCGACTCGGCCACCGTGCTCGGACTGACCCTGCTGGTGTCGGTCCTGGCGGTCGCCCTGATGGGCGTCGGCCGGGCCGTCGAGGGCTACTTCGCACGGTGGCGGGAGGTGAAGTCATGACCCCGGAAGCGCTGACCAAGACGCCCGCGTCCGCCGCCGCGCCCGCGCCCGTACGGCCCCCGAAACGGCCCCGGCGCACCGACCGGCCCGTCGGCCGACGCGCCGACGTACTCGGGAAACTGACCGTCGCCGCCCTCGTCCTGGCCGTCTGGGAAGTCTCCGTACGGCTGTGGCTGCCCGACTATCTGCCCACCCCCACCGGCGTCGCCGGGGCCGCCTGGCCGACCCTGACCTCGTCGGACTTCCGCACGGCGTTCGGCGAGACCCTGGGCGGCGTGCTGCTCGGTCTGCTCATCGGCTGCGTCGCGGGTACCGGACTCGGTCTCGCCGTCGGACGGGTGCCGTGGCTGCGCCACCTCACCTCGCCGTACGTCAGCGGCCTCTACGCCATGCCGATGCTCGCGATCGTCCCGATGGCGACGATCTGGCTGGGCTACTCCAGCCAGACCCGGCTGGCCGTCATCGCCCTCTCGGCGTTCCTGCCCTGCGTGGTCAGCACGGGCGACGGCGCCCGGAACGTACCGGTCCAACTCTCCGAACTCGCCCAGATGCTGCGGCTGTCCCGCCCCCGGGTGGTGGTCGACGTACTGCTGCCGGCCACCCTCCCGTTCGTCGTCGCCGGCGTTCAGGTCGCCGTCGGCCGGGCGCTGGTCGGCGCGGTGGCGGTGGAGTTCCTCGCCAGCCTGCCGGGTCTCGGCACGTTCATCCTCACCAACGCCCGCTCGTTCGACCAGGACGCCGCGTTCGTCGCCGTCCTCGTGCTGGCCGTGCTCGGCATCGCCGCGCGCACCGGGACCGAGGCGGCGCTGCGCCGGCTCGCGCCCTGGCATCTGCACGTCAACCGCTGACCGGCCGACAGGCCCGCAGCCCCCAGAACAGCAAGGAGCGAGAAATGCCCGACGACGCCGACGCACGGCGGCCGTTCCGGACCGAGATCGTCCGCAGCATGCGGGTCGAATGGGACGTGCCCGTCGAGATGGACGACGGGATCGTCCTGCGGGCGGACGTGTTCCGCCCGGTGACCGAAGGACCCGTACCGGTGATCATGACGTACGGCCCGTACGCGAAGGGCCTGCCCTTCGAGCGCGGCTACCCCAGCGCGTGGGAGGCCATGGCGCGGGACCACCCCGACACCGTGGCCGGCACCTCGAACACGTACCAGAACTGGGAAGTCGTCGACCCGGAGAAGTGGGTGCCGGACGGCTACGCGTGCGTGCGCGTCGACTCGCGGGGAACCGGCCGCTCACTGGGGCGCGTCGACCCGTTCTCGCCGCGCGAGACCCGGGACTTCCACGACTGCGTGGAATGGGCGGGCACCCGCGACTGGAGCAACGGACGCGTCGGCCTCAACGGCATCTCCTACTACGCGATGAACCAGTGGCAGGTCGCCTCCCTGCGGCCCCCGCACCTGGCCGCCATCTGCCCGTGGGAAGGCGCGTCGGACTTCTACCGCGACGGCTCCTACCAAGGAGGCATCCGCTCCACCTTCTGGGACCACTGGTACGACATGCAGGTCAAGACCGTGCAGTACGGCGTCGGCGAGACCGGCGGCCGCAACCCCAGCACCGGGCAGCTCATCTGCGGCGACGACCTCCTCGACGCGGCCGAACTGGCCAAGAACCGCACCGACCTGGGCGCCGACATCGCCGCGCACCCCTTCCACGACGCGTACCACCGGGACCGGTCGGCCGACTGGGACGCCATCGACGTGCCGGTCCTGAGCTGTGGCAACTGGGGCGGCCAGGGCCTGCATCTGCGCGGCAACGTGGAGGGCTTCGTACGGGCCGCGTCCGACGCCAAGTGGCTGGAGATGCACGGTCACGCGCACTGGCCGCTGTTCTACACCGACTACGGCGTCGACCTCCAGAAGCGCTTCTTCGACCGCTATCTCAAGGACGAGCCCAACGGCTGGGAGGACCGTCCGGCGGTGCAGCTGCAGATCCGGCACGTCGACGCGACCTTCACGGAGCGCGGCGAGGACGCCTGGCCGCTGCCGTCCACGCGGTGGACGAAACTCCATCTGGACGCCGCCGGTTCGTCCCTCGCCGCCGGGGCACCGGCCGGCGGGGCGTCGGCGGAGTTCGCCGCGCTCGGCGACGGCCTGGAGTTCAGCACCCCGCCGCTCACCGAGGAGACCGAGATCACCGGCCCGCTGGCGGCCAAGCTGTACGTCTCCACCAGCACCACCGACGCCGACCTGTTCCTCGTCGTACGGGTCTACTCACCCACCGGCGACGAGGTCGTCTTCCAGGGCGCGCTCGACCCGCACACCCCCGTCGCCCAGGGCTGGCTCCGGGCCTCGCGCCGCCGCCTCGACCCCGAACTGTCCACCGCCCACCGCCCCTACCACCTGCACGACCGCGCCGAGCCGCTGGTGCCGGGGGAGGTGCACGAACTCGACATCGAGATCCTGCCGACCTGTCTGGTCGTCCCGGCCGGCTACCGGATCGCGCTCCAGGTACGGGGCAAGGACTACGTCTACCCCGGCCCCAGCGCCCGGCTGTCCAACCTGAAGAACGACCTCACCGGCTGCGGTCCGTTCCTGCACAACGACGACCACGACCGGGCGGCGGGCACGTACGACGGCCGGACGACGGTCCACACGGGCGGCGACCACGCGTCGTACCTGCTGCTGCCGGTGATTCCGGCCACACCTTAGGGACCCGCGGGCTCCACGCGCTCCACGCGCACCGCGCACACCTTGAACTCCGGCATCCGGGACACCGGGTCGAGCGCCGGGTTCGTCAGGTTGTTCGCCCGGCCCTCGCCCGGCCAGTGGAACGGCATGAAGACCGTGTCCGCGCGGATCGCGGTCGTGATCCGCGCCGGCGCGACCGCCCGGCCACGCCGTGACACCACGGCGAGCCGGTCGCCCTCGGCCACCCCGAGCCGGTCCGCGAGCCGTGGGTGCAACTCCACGAAGGGGCCCGGCGCGGCGGCGTTCAGTTCGGCCACGCGCCGGGTCTGCGCACCCGACTGGTACTGCGCGACGACCCGCCCCGTCGTGAGCAGTACCGGATACTCCGCGTCCGTCTCCTCGGCGGCCGGGCGGTGGACCACGGGTACGAAGCGGGCCCGCCCGTCGTCCGTCGCGAACCGGTCGAGGAAGAGGCGCGGCGTGCCGGGGTGGCTCTCCTCGGGGCACGGCCAGAACACCCCGTCCTCCGCCGCGATCCGCCGGTAGGTGATCCCCGAGTAGTCGGCCGGACCGCCCGCCGACGCCCGGCGCAGCTCCTCGAAGACCTCCTCCGGGTCCGCGGGGAACCCCTTCTCGTGACCGAGCAGCCCCGCGAGCCCGTGCAGCACCTGAAGATCGCTCCGTACGCCCGCGGGCGGGGTGATCGCCCGGCGCCGCAGCAGGACCCGCCCCTCCAGACTCGTCGTCGTCCCCGTCTCCTCCGCCCACTGCGCCACCGGCAGCACGACGTCGGCGAGCGCCGCCGTCTCCGAGAGCACCACGTCCGCCACGGCCAGGAAGTCCAGCGAACGCAGCCGCCCCTCGATGTGCGCGGCGCGCGGCGCCGAGACGACCGGGTTCGAACCCATCAGCAGCAGCGCCTTCACATCACCACCGAGCGCGTCGAGCAGTTCGTACGCGCTGCGCCCCGGCCCCGGCAACGATTCGGCGGCCACCCCCCACACCCGCGCCACATGCTCCCGCGCGGCCGGGTCGGTCAGCTTCCGGTAGCCGGGCAACTGGTCGGCCTTCTGGCCGTGTTCGCGCCCGCCCTGGCCGTTGCCCTGACCGGTGAGACAGCCGTAGCCGGACAGCGGCCGGCCCGCGCGGCCCGTCGCGAGACAGAGGTTGATCCAGGCGCCCACGGTGTCGGTGCCCTTGGAGTGCTGCTCCGGCCCGCGCGCCGTGAGCACCATGCCCGTCGGCGCGTCGCAGAACAGCCGCACCGCCTCACGGAGTTGGGGCACCGGGACCCCCGTGATCCGTTCGACGTGCTCCGGCCAGTGCGCCATCACCGCCGCCCTGGCCGCCGGCCAGCCCGTCGTACGCTCCCGTACGAACTCCTCGTCCGTCCGGCCCCCCGCCACCACCAGGTGCGCCAGGCCCAGTGCCAGGGCCAGATCCGTGCCGGGCCGGGGCGCCAGATGGAGGTCCGCCTGCTCGGCGGTCCTGGTCCTGCGCGGGTCGACGACGATCAACGTGCCGCCGTTCTCGCGCAGTTCGGTCAGATAGCGCAGGGCGGGCGGCATGGTCTCGGCGAGATTCGAACCGACGAGGATCACGCACCCCGTACGCGGGATGTCGTCGAGCGGGAACGGCAGCCCCCGGTCCAGCCCGAACGCCCGCTGATGCGCGGCGGCGGCCGACGACATGCAGAAGCGCCCGTTGTAGTCGATCTGCGAGGTCCCGAGCACGACGCGGGCGAACTTGCCGAGCGCGTACGCCTTCTCGTTGGTCAGCCCGCCCCCGCCGAAGACGCCCACCGCGTCCGGCCCGTGACCCGCCCGCGTCCGCGCGAGCCCGTCGGCGACGGCGCCCAACGCCTCGTCCCAGGTGGCGGGTTCGAGCGGGCCGCCCGGGGACCGCCGGAGGAGCGGTTCGGTGAGCCGCACCCGCGAGGACAGCACGGCCGGCGTCGTACGCCCCTTGCCGCACAGCGCGCCGCGGTTGACGGGGAAGTCGACGCGCTCGACGACCTCGACACCGGCGCCGTCCGGCGCCCGCCGCAGACCCATCCCGCACTGCAACGCGCAGTAGGGGCAGTGGGTCGGGACGGCGTCGGTCACGGCTCCATCGGTCGTCATGGCCAAAGCGTGCGTTCACGGTGTTACGCCCCCGCCCGTACGCGGTTACGCCCCCGACACGCGCACCTCCCGCACGACGCCCCGCCGCTGTGAGGACGCTCTCACCCGGCCAGCGCCTCGCGCACACCCGTCTCGACCGGGCCGAGGAAGTGCGGATCGGGCCGCGTCACCGCGTCGAGCGCCGCCTTCCCCGCCGCCGCCAGCTCCCGGACCCCGCCGTAGTACCAGGTGACGTCACGCCGCTCGGCGACCCCGACACCGTACGAATCGACACCCGCCGCCCGGCAGAGCGCGACCGCGCGCCGCACATGGAAGTCCTGCGTCACCAGCACCGCCCGCTCGACGCCGAAGATCTTCTTCGCCCGGACGCAGCTGTCCCACGTGTCGAAGCCCGCGAAGTCGCTGACGATCCGGTCGTCCGGCACCCCACGCGCCGTCAGATACGTCCGCATGGCGTCCGGCTCGTCGTACTCCTCCCGGCTGTTGTCCCCGGTGACGAGCACGACCCTCACCTTTCCGCCCTCGTACAACTCGGCGGCGGCGTCGAGACGGTGCGCCAGATACGGCGTCGGCGCGCCCTCGCGCAGACCGGCCCCGAAGACGACCGCGACGTCCCGCGCCGGTACGTCGGCGACCGTACGGACATGGGCGTCGGCCGTCGTGTACAGCCATGTCGCGGGCACGAGCGCCAGCGCGCACCCGAGCATGACGGCCTGCACCCCACGCCGCTGCCCCCGCCGCGTCCTCGGCAGCCGCACCGCCTTCCGCAGCCGTACCGCTCGCAGCCGAACGGCGGGCAGCACCTTCCGCAGCCGTGCCGTCGTCGGCGTCGTCGGCGTCTTCGGCATGAACATGAGCCCCCATCATCCGTACGTACGGAGTACGTACTCGGTACGACGATCGGCACCGCCGAAGAGTTCGCCGCGCGCCCCTCCCGTCTGTGAGCACCCCGAAAACCCCCACGACACACCCGGCAACCACCCGGCAACGTCCGCCCCACAGGATCGCCCCATGGATGAGCCGCCCAGCCCTGCGCCCGCCTTCGCGCCCGCCTTCGCACCCACCCTCGTCGTCGTCGCCCACGGCAGCCGAGACCCCCGTGCCCTGCGCACCGTCAGGGCCCTGCTGCGACGCGTCGAGCGGCAGCGGCCCGGCCTCACCGTCCGGCTCGGGCACATCGAGATCGAGCAGCCGTCCCTCACCGACACGCTCGCCTCCTTGGGAGGCGGCCGGGCCGTACTCGTACCGCTGCTGCTCGGACCCGGCCACCACGTCAGCTACGACCTGCCGCGCGCTGCCGCCGCCGCACCCCGGCTGCGCACCACGATCGCCGCGCCGCTCGGCCCGCACCCACTGCTGGCCCAGACGCTGCACGCGCGCCTCGTGGAGGCCGGCTGGCGCGACGAACCGCACCGCGTGAACGACACCGGCGTCGTACTCGCCGCCGCCGGATCACGCGACCCCCGGTCGGCCGCCGCCACCCGCCGTACCGCCGCGCTGCTGAGCGCGCGGCTCGGCGGGGTGCCCGTCGTCCCCGCCTACGCGTCGGCCGCCGCGCCCACCGTCCCCGACGCCGTACGGGACCTGGCCGCACGCGGGCGGAGCCGTATCGCGCTCGCGTCGTACTTCACCGCGCCAGGCCACTTCGCCACCCGCTCCGCCGCCCACGCCCCCTGGATCGCCGCCGCCCCGCTCGGCGACCACCCGGACCTGGCGCACCTCCTCCTGCACCGGTACGACGAGTGCCGGGAGGAGGCGCGGACACGCCCGGACCCGGACCCGGTTACCTTCGACGCATGGAAGGCATCACCGCACCTCACGACGACAGCGCCTACGACGAGGCGGACACCGCACGTTTCTCGGCCGAGCCCGACAAGCGCCCCGGCCGCACCGCCTTCCAGCGCGACCGCGCCCGCGTCCTGCACTCCTCAGCCCTGCGCCGTCTCGCCGGCAAGACCCAGGTGGTGACCCCCGGCTCGCAGAGCCGGGAGTGGGACGCCAGCCCGCGCACCCGGCTGACGCACTCCCTGGAGTGCGCCCAGGTGGGCCGCGAACTCGGCGCCGCGCTCGGCTGCGACCCGGACCTCGTGGAGACGGCGTGCCTCTCGCACGACATGGGCCATCCGCCGTTCGGCCACAACGGCGAACAGGTGCTGAACGACTTCGCGAAGGACTGCGGCGGCTTCGAGGGCAACGCCCAGTCGCTGCGGCTGCTCACCCGCATCGAGCCGAAGCGTTTCGTCCGCGCCGACTCGGTGTCCCCGGCGATCACCGCGCCCCAGGCCGAGGCGGCCGTCGAGGCCGGCGCGGAGACCGGCGGCGGCGCCCGCCTCGTCAGCGTCGGCCTCAACCTCACCCGCGCCGTCCTCGACGCCGCGACGAAGTACCCCTGGCCGCAGGGCGCCCACCCCACCGACCCCGGCTCGGTGAAGTTCGGCGTGTACGAGGACGACCTGCCGGTCTTCGAATGGGCCAGGCGCGGCGCCCCGCCCAACCGCACCTGCTTCGAGGCGCAGGTCATGGACTGGGCCGACGACGTCGCGTACTCGGTCCACGACTTCGAGGACGGCCTGCACGCCGGCCACGTCGACCCGAAGACGCTTCTCTCCGGGCCCGAACGGGACGAGATCTGGGCGGTCGCGATCGGCCGCTACGTACCGCACGACACCGACCCGCACCAACTGGCCGCCGCGCTCGACCGACTCATGGCCGAGGAGTGGTGGCCGCACGGCTACGACGGGACGGCCGTCGCCCAGGCCAGGCTCAAGGACGCCACCAGCCAGCTCATCGGCCGGTTCTGTCTCGCCGCCGAGGGCGCGACCCGGGTGGAGTACGGCACCGGCCGGCTCACCCGGTACGGCGCCTCGCTGGTCGTCCCGCGCGAGGCGCGCGACGAGTGCGCCGTACTGAAAGCCGTCGCCCACCGCTATGTGATGCAGCGCGCCGACCAGGAATCCCTCCGCGCGGACCAGCGCATCGTGCTCGCCGAACTCGCCTGGACGCTCACGGCCCGCGCCCCCGACGGGCTGGATCCACAGTTCCGCGCGCTGTTCGAGACGGCGTCCGACGACCGCGCCCGCAAGCGCGTGATCGTCGACCAGATCGCCTCTCTCACCGACGCCGCGGCGCGCTCCCTCCACACGGCACTCACGGGACGCACCTGACCGCCGTGGTCCGCGACAAGAGCGGCCCGCACCCCGCACCCGTCATATTCAGCCAACGGCCGAAGCGGGCCGAGCCGCCCCGCCATGGGGTGACGCGTGTAGCAAGGTAGCCACATCAAGCCGGAACCATGCCCGTGGAGCCTCCCCTCTTTCGCCATCACGCTCCGTGCGGGACGCTCACAGATGGCGGCAGCGTAACGAGGAGGCATCAAGTGGTCGACGCACATCGGACATTCGTCATCGTCGGTGGTGGGCTCGCCGGGGCGAAGGCCGCGGAAACCCTCCGTTCCGACGGATTCACCGGCCGAGTGATCGTCATCGGGGACGAGGGAGACCACCCCTACGAACGCCCCCCGCTGTCCAAGGGCTTTCTGACCGGCAAGGAGGAGCGCGACAGCGTCTTCGTCCACGAACCCGCCTGGTACGCCCAGCACCAGGTGGAGCTGCACCTCGGCCAGACGGTCACCGAGGTCGACCGCGAATCGCGCTGCGTCCACCTCGGCGACGGCACCTCCGTGCGCTACGACAAGCTGCTCCTCACCACCGGCTCCGAACCGCGCCGCCTCGACATCCCCGGCACCGACCTCGCGGGCGTCCACCATCTGCGCAGGCTCGCCCACGCCGACCGGCTGCGCCATGTCCTGAGCGCCCTCGGCCGCGACAACGGCCATCTGGTCATCGCCGGCGGCGGCTGGATCGGCCTGGAGGTCGCCGCGGCCGCCCGTGGGTACGGCGCCGAGGTCACCGTCGTCGAGCCGCACCCGACGCCGCTCCACCAGGTCATCGGCCCGGAGCTGGGCCAGCTCTTCACCGAACTGCACAGCGAGCACGGCGTACGGTTCCACTTCGGCGCCCGGCTCACCGAGATCGTCGGCCAGGACGGTATGGTCCTCTCCGTCCGTACGGACGACGGCGAGGAGCACATGGCGCACGACGTGCTCGCCGCGATCGGCGCCGCGCCCCGTACGGGTCTCGCCGAGGCCGCCGGTCTCGACCTCGTGGGCCGCGAGGACGGCGGCGGCATCGCCGTCGACCTGGGCCTGCGCACCTCCGACCCGGACATCTACGCGGCGGGCGACGTGGCCTCCGTCCCGTTCTCGCTGCCCGGCACCGACCTGCCGGCGGACAGGCTCCGCGTCGAGCACTGGGCCAACGCGCTCAACGGCGGCCCGGCCGCCGCCCGCTCGATGCTCGGCCAGGACGTGACGTACGACCGGCTGCCGTACTTCTTCTCCGACCAGTACGACCTGGGCCTGGAGTACTCGGGCTGGGCGCCGCCCGGCAGTTACGACCAGGTCGTGGTGCGCGGCGACGCCGGAAAGCGGGAGTTCATCGCCTACTGGCTCAAGGACCGCCGGGTGCTCGCGGGGATGAACGTCAACGTGTGGGACGTCACCGGCGACATCCAGCGGCTCATCCGCTCCGGTGCCCAGCAGGACCTCGACGCCCTCGCCGACCCGACGGTGCCGCTGGACACGCTCGGCCACTGAGCGGTCCGGGGGACCGGGCGTAACGGACTGTCGGTGCGGGCCCGTAGAATTCTGGCGTGGCAGGCAGGATCAACGACGACGACGTGAAGGTGGTTCGGGACGCGGTCCCGATCGACACCGTCGTGTCCGAGTACCTGCAACTGCGCCCCGCCGGCGGCGGCAACATGAAGGGCCTGTGCCCCTTCCACGACGAGAAGTCCCCGTCCTTCCAGGTCAGTCCGAGCAAGGGTCTCTTCCACTGCTTCGGCTGCCAGGAGGGTGGGGACACCATCGCCTTCGTGATGAAGATCGACCATCTCTCCTTCTCCGAGACGGTCGAGCGCCTCGCCGCCAAGGCGGGCATCACCCTGCGGTACGAGGAGGGCGGGTACAACCCCACCCACCAGCGCGGCGAGCGCATCCGGCTGGTCGAGGCGCACAAGGCGGCGGCCGATTTCTATGTGGAGCAGCTCGGTGGCGAAGAGGCCGAGATCGGCCGGAAGTTCCTGGCCGAGCGGGGCTTCGACCAGTCGGCGGCCGAGCACTTCGGGGTCGGCTACAGCCCGGCGGGCTGGGACCATCTGACCCGATTCCTGCGCGGAAAGGGCTTCAGCGACAAGGAACTGCTGCTCGCCGGGCTCTCCCAGGACGGCCGCCGGGGCCCGATCGACCGGTTCCGGGGCCGGCTGATGTGGCCGATCCGCGACATCTCGGGCGAAGTCGTCGGCTTCGGTGCGCGCAAGCTGCGCGACGACGACAACGGGCCGAAGTATCTGAACACCCCCGACACCGCGATCTACAAGAAGTCGCAGGTGCTGTACGGGGTGGACCTGGCCAAGAAGGACATCGCGAAGGCCAGCCGGGCGGTGGTGGTCGAGGGGTACACGGACGTGATGGCGTGCCATCTGGCGGGCATCACCACCGCGATCGCCACCTGCGGCACGGCCTTCGGCACCGACCACATCAAGATCCTGCGCCGGCTGCTGATGGACAACGGCAGCGCACGGGTGATCTTCACCTTCGACGGTGACGCGGCGGGCCAGAAGGCCGCGCTGCGCGCCTTCGAGGATGACCAGAAGTTCGCCGCCGAGACATACATCGCGATCGCGCCCGACGGCATGGACCCGTGCGAACTGCGCCTCAGCAAGGGCGACGCGGCGGTCCAGGACCTGGTGGAACCGCGCACGCCGCTCTTCGAGTTCGCGATCCGCCAGATCGTGTCCCGGTACGACCTGGAGACCCCGGCCGGCCGCGCGTCCGCGCTGGACGAGGCCGGTCCCATCGTGGCCCGCATCAAGAACGGCGCGTCGCAGCACGAGGTCGCCGTCCAGCTCGCCGGCATCCTCGGCATCCTGGACACCCAGTTCGTGGTCAAACGCGTCGCGCAGATGGCGCGTTGGGCGCGCGACCGGGGCGGCCGCGGACCGGCGGGTCCGGCGTCGGAGCGCGGCGGCCAGGCGGGCCGCCCGTCGTCCTCGTACGACTCCGGCCGGTCCCCGGCCCTCTCCGGCCCCGCGCTCAACCTCCGCAGCCCCGCCCACCGCACCGAGCGCGAGCTGCTGAAGCTCGCCCTCCAGCGCCCGGAGCTGGTCTCCCCGGCCTTCGACGCCTACGGCGTGGACGAGTTCACCGCCCCGCCGTACGCGGCGGTCCGCCGGGCCGTCGAGGACGCGGGCGGCGCCGAGCAGGGCATCGCCTCGGCGCCCGAGTATCTGGCGGGGGTCCGCGAGGCCGCGCCGAACGACGCGGTGCGCGCGCTCGTCACGGAGCTGGCGGTGGAGGTGTTCCACGGTAAGACGATCGACGAGGCGTACGCGGGGGAGCAGTTGGTCCGGGTCCGGCTGCGCGCCGTCGACATCCGCATCCACGACGTGACGGGCACGCTGGCCCGCCTGGGCACGGGCGCGGACGCGGAGCGCCACCAGGCCGTGCAGAATGAGCTGTGGGTGCTCCAGCAGTACCGCCAGTCGCTGCGCAACAGCGGCGCGGCAGCGCTCTAGGGTCTGTCCGGCGGATCTTCGCGGCCCGCGACGCCTGGACGGCGCCCCCCCGGAGTCGGCCATGTACGGCCCGGCCGTCCACCACGCCGGTCCTCCGCCTTGCGATGCACCGCACCAACGAGACATGAGCCGCTCCGCGGTGCCCGTAGGCCCCGCCCTGCGGGCGGACGGCGCCACTTGCGGACACGCCTTGGGGCTTGTCCGGCGGATCTTCGCGAGCCCGCGACGCCCGGACGGCACCTCCCCCCGGAGTCGGCCGCGTACGGCCGGGCCGTCCACCACGCCGGTCCTCCGCCCTGCGACGCACCGCACCGGACGGCCGCGCAGTCCGTCCGGCGATCGAGAAGCGAACCGCCCACCGTGCGGGCCCGGCGCCGATACCTCCGCAGCCACTCCATCCCCACCCGCCCCAACTCCCGCCGTTCTAAACATCCTTAGGTAACCGGCCGGTTACGCACGGGACTCAGAAAGTCCCCGCACACCTCTCGTGGCGGCCCTGTGCCGTACGCCACACTGGGCAGCGGTGCCTGTGTTCTCGGAGCGCGGCCGGTCCACCCACCGTGGACCTCTGACCCCCGCGGATCCGCTCATCGTGTACGGGACTGACGGCGGCCCGGCCGCCCACGTCCCGCTGCCGCACGCCCCCGATCCGGCAGCGATCACCCTGGAGGCCGCCCCCGTGCAGACCCAGACCCTGACCGAGACCGAGCTGGCGTCGGCGGTTCCACCGCAGAGCCGCGCGGCGCACCACCCCGAGGCGACCCCCGAGCCGGCCCCGGAGACCGTCACCGAGGACCCGGTGGACATCCCCGAGATCCCCGAACGTGTCGGTCCGCGCGGCAAGGCCGACAACGGCGGGCCCTCGTCCGACCTCTTCCGGCAGTATCTGCGGGAGATCGGACGGATCAAACTGCTCACCGCCGTCGAGGAGGTGGACCTCGCGCGCCGCGTCGAGGCCGGACTCTTCGCCGAGGAGAAGCTCGGCTCCACACCCGACCTGGACTCGCAGCTCGCCCTCGACCTCGACCGGCTCGTCGTCCTCGGCCGGATGGCCAAGAGACGGCTGATCGAGGCGAATCTGCGGCTCGTCGTCTCCGTCGCCAAGCGCTACGTCGGCCGCGGACTGACGATGCTCGACCTCGTCCAGGAGGGAAACCTCGGCCTGATCCGGGCCGTGGAGAAGTTCGACTACGCGCGCGGCTACAAGTTCTCCACGTACGCGACGTGGTGGATACGCCAGGCCATGTCCCGCGCACTGGCCGACCAGGCCCGTACGATCCGGGTCCCCGTCCATGTGGTCGAGCTGATCAACCGCGTCGTCCGCGTCCAGCGCCGCATGCTCCAGGAGCGGGGCTACGAACCGACCCACGAAGAGGTCGCGGGACAGCTGGAGTTGACCGCCGAGCGGGTCGGCGAGGTCCTGCGGCTCGCCCAGGAACCCGTCTCGCTGCACGCGCCGGTGGGCGAGGAGGACGATGTCGCCTTCGGAGACCTGATCGAGGACGGCGACGCGGCCTCACCCGTCGAGTCGGCGGCGTTCCTGCTGCTCCGCGAGCATCTGGAGGCGGTCCTCTCCACCCTCGGCGAGCGCGAACGCAAGGTCGTGCAGCTCCGCTACGGCCTGGCGGACGGCCGCCCGCGCACGCTGGAGGAGATAGGGCGGATCTTCGGCGTGACACGCGAGCGGATCCGGCAGATCGAGTCCAAGACCCTGAGCAAACTCCGCGACCACGCGTTCGCCGACCAACTCCGCGGCTACCTGGACTGAGGACCGGACGGGACGGAACCGGACGGGCCGCACCCGCGACCCGTCCGGCACCGGCTCCGAAGCTCCGCCGAACAGGCCCTAGTCCACTTCCGCGACCGCCTGCGCGAACTGCGCCGCGTACAGCCGCGCGTACGCGCCCTTCGCCGCCAGCAGCCCCTCGTGCGTGCCCTGTTCGACGATCGCGCCGTTCTCCATCACCAGGATCACGTCCGCGTCCCTGATCGTGGACAGCCGGTGCGCGATCACGAAGCTCGTCCGCCCGTGCGCCAGTTGGGCCATCGCCTTCTGGATCAGCACCTCGGTACGGGTGTCCACCGAGCTGGTCGCCTCGTCCAGCACCAGGATCACCGGGTCCGACAGGAATGCCCGCGCGATCGTGATCAGCTGCTTCTCGCCCGCGCTGACGCCCGACCCCTCGTCGTCGATCACAGTCTCGTACCCGTCGGGCAGGGTCCGGATGAAACGGTCCGCGTGCGCCGCCCGTGCCGCCTCCTCGATCTCCTCCTGGGTGACCTCGCGCGACGCGCCGTACGCGATGTTCTCCGCGATCGTGCCGCCGAACAGCCAGGTGTCCTGGAGGACCATGCCTATTCGGGACCGCAGGTCCTCACGCGACATGGTGGCGATGTCGATGTCGTCCAGACTGATCCGCCCGGCCGTCACCTCGTAGAACCGCATCAGCAGATTGACCAGCGTCGTCTTGCCGGCGCCCGTCGGGCCGACGATCGCGACCGTCTGGCCGGGCTCGACCGACAGCGACAGGTCGTCGATGAGCGGCTTGTCCGGCTCGTAGCGGAACGCCACGTTGTCCAGCGCCACCCGTCCCCGCAGCTCGTGCGGGCGCTCGGCCGACGGCGCGTCCTTCTCCTGCTCGTCCGCGTCCAGCAGTTCGAAGATCCGCTCGGCGGACGCGACCCCGGACTGGACGAGGTTGGCCATCGACGCCACCTGCGTCAGCGGCATCGAGAACTGGCGGGAGTACTGGATGAACGCCTGCACATCGCCGATGGACAGCGTGCCCGACGCGACGCGCAGCCCGCCGACGACCGCCACCAGCACATAGTTGAGGTTGGAGATGAAGAACATCAGCGGCTGCATGATCCCGCTGTTGAACTGCGCCTTGAAGCCCGCCTCGTACAGCGCGTCGTTCTGCTCCTTGAACGCCCGCGCCGACTCGTCCTGCCGCCCGAAGACCTTCACCAGGGCGTGCCCCGTGTACATCTCCTCCACATGCGCGTTCAGCGTGCCCGTGGACTTCCACTGCTGCACGAAGTGCGGCTGCGAGCGCTTGCCGACCTTCGTCGCCACCAGTACCGACAGCGGCACGGTGATCAGCGCGACCAGCGCCAGCAGCGGCGAGATCCACAGCATCATCCCCAGGACGCCGACGATCGTCAGCAGGGAGTTGATGAGCTGGCCCATCGTCTGCTGGAGCGTCTGCGAGATGTTGTCGACGTCGTTCGTCGCCCGGCTCAGCACCTCACCACGCTGCTGACGGTCGAAGTACGACAGCGGCAGCCGCGACAGCTTGGCCTGTACGTCCTCACGCATCCGGTAGATGGTGAGATTGATGACCCGGATCGACAGCCGCGTCGAGACCAGCATCAGCAGCCCCGCCGCCACGTACACCGCCAGCGCCACCAGCAGCACCCGGCCGACCGCGTCGAAGTCGATGCCCTGCCCCGGCGTGAAGTCCACCCCGGAGAGCAGATCGGCGAGCCCGCCGTCGCCCTCCTCCCGCAGCCGCGAGACGGTGTCCTCCTTGCTGACACCCCCCGACGTCTGACGGCCGACGATGCCCGCGAAGATCAGGTCGGTCGCCGAGCCGAGTATCTTCGGGCCGACCACGGACGCGGCCACGCTCAGCACACCCGCGGCGAGCATCCACCACAGGGTGACCTTCTCGCGCGCCAGCTGCCGCAGCAGCCGCTTGCTCGACCCCTTGAAATCCATCGACCGCTGCGTAGGAGCACCCGCGCCGGCCGCCATCATGCGTCCACCAGGACCGCTCATCAGGCCGCCTCCGCCTCGGTCAGCTGGGAGAGCACGATCTCCCGGTATGTCTCGTTCTCGGCCATCAGCTCGTGATGACGCCCCTCACCGACCACCCGGCCCTCGTCCATGACGATGATCCGGTCGGCGTCGCGGATGGTCGCCACCCGCTGGGCGACGATCACCACCGTCGCCTCGGCGGTCTCGCGGGACAGCGCGGCGCGCAGTGCCGCGTCCGTCGCGTAGTCCAGCGCGGAGAACGAGTCGTCGAACAGATAGATCTCCGGCCGCTGCACCAGCGTGCGCGCTATCGCGAGGCGCTGGCGCTGCCCACCGGAGACGTTCGTGCCGCCCTGCGCGATGGGCGCGTTCAGCCCGCCCTCCAGGTCGGTGACGAACTCCTTGGCCTGCGCCACGTCCAGCGCGTGCCACAGGTCCTCGTCCGTCGCGTCCGGATTCCCGTACCGCAGATTCGTCGCCACCGTGCCCGAGAACAGATACGGCTTCTGCGGCACCAGACTGACCGTCTTGGCCAGCAGGACAGGATCGAGACCGCGTACGTCCTCGCCGTCCACCAGCACCTCACCGGCCGTCGCGTCGACCAGCCGGGGCACCAGCCCCAGCAGGGTCGACTTGCCGCTGCCGGTCGAGCCGATGACGGCGGTCGTCTCGCCCGGTCGCGCGGTCAGTGACACCGAGCGCAGCACCGGCTCCTCGGCCCCCGGGTAGCGGAACTCCGCGCCCCGCACCTCCAGATGACCGTGCCGGCGCAGCGTCCGCACCGGATCCTTCGGCGGCACGACGCTCGACCTGGTGTCCAGCACTTCCTCGATGCGCTCGGCACACACCTCGGCGCGCGGCACCATCATGAACATGAAGGTGGCCATCATCACGGCCATCACGATCTGCATCAGATACGCGAGGAACGCCGTCAGCGCGCCGATCTGCATCCCGCCGCTGTCGATGCGCTGCGCGCCGAACCAGACGACGGCGACCGACGACACGTTCACGACCGTCATCACGACCGGGAACATCAGCGCCATCAGCCGGCCGGTCGCCAACTGCATCTCGGTGAGACCGGTGTTGGCGCCCTTGAACCGCTCCTTCTCGTACTCGTCCCGGACGAAGGCCCGGATGACGCGGTTGCCGGTGATCTGCTCACGCAGCACCCGGTTCACCGTGTCGAGCCGCGTCTGCATGGTGCGGAACAGCGGGCGCATCCGCTTCACGATCAGACTCACGGAGATACCGAGGACCGGCACGACGGCGAGCAGCACCCCCGACAGCGGCACGTCCTGGCCGAGCGCCATCACGATGCCGCCGACACACATGATCGGGGCCGACACCATCAGCGTGAACGACATCAGCACCAGCATCTGGACCTGCTGGACGTCGTTGGTCGTACGCGTGATCAGCGACGGCGCCCCGAACTGGCCGACCTCGCGGGCGGAGAAGCTCTGCACCCGGTCGAAGATCGCGGCCCGCACGTCACGGCCGAGGGCCGACGCGGTGCGCGCACCGTAGTAGACCGCGCCTATCTGGCCGAAGACCTGGGCGACGCTGACGGCGATCATGAGACCGCCGAACTCCATGATGTAGCCCGTGTCCCCCTTCACGACACCGTTGTCGATGATGTCCGCGTTGAGGGTGGGCAGATAGAGGGTGGCGCAGGTCTGCAGCAGCTGGAGCGCCACCAGCAGGCCGATGGCTCTCTTGTAGGGGACCAGATGCGTTCTGAGTAGTCGTAGCAGCACGTGCTGTCTCTCGGGCTCGGCAAGATCGGGGGTCGGACCCATCCTGCGGCACTCCGGCCACCGGAACCCAAGGGTTTTCCACAAAGGACCGGTCAAGAACGACTGTCATACCGGAGAGGGCGTAACGGGAGGCCCCGGTCCCGCACCCCTACACCCCCGGCGCCGCCGAGAAGGCGCCCGGGTGGATCTGCTCCCGGGCGGCCGTGTACTGCTGGCGTACCGCCGCGCCGACCGCCGCCTCCTCGCCCGGCTCGAAGACCTGCGCCGCCGCGCCGCGCCAGTCGGGCGGGCTGTGCGGGGACAGTGTGTTCTTCGAGACACCCAGCGCCCAGGCGGCCTGCCGCGCCGCGCCGAGCGCCGCGTACTCGGCCGGCTCGGGCACGACGACCTGCGCCCCGAAGATCCCCGGCGCGGACGTCTGCACGGCGGGCAGCCCGGCCGCCGCCCCCAGCAGGAACACCCGCCGCACCTCGACCCCGCGCCCGCGCACCACGTCCATCGCGTCGGCCAGCGAGCAGAGCATCCCCTCGAACGCGGCCCGCGCCAGATGCTCCGGTTTCATCGACTCACGCCGCAGACCGGTCAACGTGCCCGCCGTGTGCGGCAGTTGCGGCGTCTTCTCGCCCTCCAGATAGGGCAGGAACACCAGACCGGACGCACCCGGCGTGGACTTGAGCGCCAGCGCCGACAGCTCGTCCAGGTCCTCGGTCCCGAGCAGCTCCGCCGTGCCGCGCAGCGCCCGTACGGCATTGAGCGTGTGGACGACCGGCAGATGCATCCCCGTGGCGTCCGCGAACGACGTGATCATCCCGGACGGGTCCGCCAGCGCCTCGTGGTGCACCGTCATCACCGACCCGGAGGCGCCCAGCGACACGACCGCGTCACCGATCCCGACGCCGAGCCCGAAGGCGGCGGCCATGGTCTCGCCCGTACCGGCGGATATCAGCAGCCCCTCGGGGGTGGTCCCGGCGGCCTCGGCCGGACCGAGCACCTCCGGCAGCGCCGCCTGGTGACCCAGCGCGAGCTCCATCAGATCCGGCCGGTACGCACCCGTGCGGGCCGACCAGAAACCGGAACCGGACGCCGCGCCCCGGTCCGTCGTCCGCCGGGCGGGCCGGCCGAGCAACTGCCACACCAGCCAGTCGTGCGGCTGGAGGATCATCGCCGTACGCCGCGCCGCGTCCGGTTCGTGCCGCGCCAGCCATCGCAGCTTCGCCACCGGCTGACCGGACTGCGGCACGGACCCGACGGCCTCGGCCCAGGCCTGCCGCCCGCCGAGCGCGTCGATCAGATCGGCGGCGGCGACCTGCGCGCGCTTGTCGTTGCCGAGCAGCGCGGGGCGTACGAGATTGCCGGACTGGTCCAGCGGCACGAGCCCGTGCTGCTGCGCGGAGACACCGATGGCCTCCACGCCCTCCAACAGCCCGCCGCCCGCGGCCTCGCCGAGCGACAGCAGCCAGGCCTGCGGATCGACCTCGGTGGCCTTGGCCTCCACGGGATGCGCCGCGTATCCCTGCTTCAGCACGGCACCCGTGTCCGCGTCACACACGACGATGCGCGTGGAACCCGACGAACTGTCCAACCCGGCGACTATTCCCATGGCACGATTCTGCCGCACGCGCGAAGCGGCGGCGGTGTCCGGGACCGCCCCGGGTGCCGGACACCCGGCACCGCCGGTCAGGTGTTGGTGGTCCCCCAGTCGTCCTCACCGTTGTGGTTGCGCGAGCGCAGCGACCGGACCCGGTCGGCGACGGACCCGGGGACCTTGTCCCCGACCTTGTCGCTCACCGAGTGGTACGCCTTGCCCGCGTACTCACGCCCGGACAGCGCCGCCGTCTCGGCGGCGTTGCGCACGGCCGGGTTCTGCGAGATCCGGCTGGCCGACTTCTTGAGCTGCTCGTAGCGCTCGCGCCCGGCCCTGGTACCCAGTACGTAACCGACAGCCAGTCCCGCGATGAACGTGAGGCGCCGCATGGCCTGCCACCCTTCGTTAGTTCGTTGGCATCGGACCTTGAGCCGTGACGTCCGCCTACCCCCCAGGCCCGAGATCACCCAGTGTGACCCGGCGGGATACCGATTGGCGGAGCACCCCCCTGCTTGCGCTAATGTATGTGTCGCAGCGAACGTCCGCCGCCCGGCAGAGCCGGGGTGGGTACGTTCGGTGCATACGCAGCAATCCCCTGTAGCTCAATTGGCAGAGCAGCCGGCTGTTAACCGGCAGGTTACTGGTTCGAGTCCAGTCGGGGGAGCGCGATCTCCTGTAGCTCAATTGGCAGAGCAGCCGGCTGTTAACCGGCAGGTTACTGGTTCGAGTCCAGTCGGGAGAGCAAGCACGGAAGAGGACCCCTCGGGGTCCTCTTTCTTGTGCCCGCGTCCGCCCGCCGACGGCGCGCGAACGGTACGGGGACGGTTCAAGGACCGTCTTCCGGGTGATCTTCGGGGTTCCTGGAACCGGCCGACGCGGGACGAAGTCCTCATGGTCAGGCGTTGCCGACCATCCGAGGCAGGAGATCGTATGAGCGGCTATGCTGCGGCAGACGGCGCGCACAAATGTGCGCGACGCGCCGTTAGGGGCGGTAGCTCAGCCGGTTAGAGCAGCGGACTCATAATCCGTCGGCCGTGGGTTCGAGTCCCACCCGCCCCACCGCGCGGCGCAGGTGACGAAACGTTTTCACCTGCGGGAACAGAATGCACGGACCGAGGCCCCAAGCGTGGAGGACACGCCGGGGCCTTTCTGCTCGCCCCGTGCTCGCCCGAGAGTTCGGCGATCAGGGAACGTGATCTCGGCCAGTGGATGTGCGGCCGGGTTCGAACGCGACGGAGCCCCGCCCCACGGGGGCCTTCAGGCCGGGCAGGGGGCGTTCTCGCCGCCGGACGGACGCGTGACGGCCGGTGTGCCTGACCGACGCGTCACGGCCGGTGTGCCTGACGGACGTGTCACGGCCGGGGTTTGTTCGCGAACACCCAACGGTTGCCCTCCAGCGCGTCGTTCTGCTCCGGCAGCGGGCCGCGGCCGTGGCGGTGGGTGAAGTCGAACGGGGTGTGGACCGATGCGGACCAGCCCTTGCTCCGTAGATCACCCGCCGAGTCGGGCCGTGGCTCGCCGTCGAACAGAGTGAGCAGGTCGATGCCGATCTGGTCCTTCGTGGAGACGTAGAGCGGGCTGTCGCGGTAGTCCAGCAGGTTCTTCTCCAGCTTGACCTCGAACGCCAGAGCGCTTCCCCCCGCGCTCAACCGGTCCACCGTGTCGATGAGATACGTCTCGGCCGTGATGGGCAGGTAGAACAGCAGCCCCTCGGCCAGCCAGGCGGTCGGTGCCGCCGCGTCGAAGCCGGCGTCCGTCAGTGCGCCGACCCAGTCGGCGCGCAGGTCGATCGGGATCGGTACGCGCGTCGCCTTCGCGGTGGCCGACAGTCCGTCGAGCACCTCGTGCTTGAACGCCAGCACGCCCTCCTGGTCGATCTCGAAGATCACGCAGCCGGGAGGCCAGTCGAGCCGGAAGGCCCGCGCGTCCAACCCCGCCCCGAGCAGGACAACTTGGCGGGCACCTCCCGCGTGCACCGACTGAAGCAGAAAGTCGTCCAGGACCCGCGTCCGCAGACCGAAGTAGCGCGCGAAACGTCCCCACAGCGGGTTCGCGTCCCCGTCCGGAACCTGTCCTATGTGGACCGGCCAGCTCGCGGACGCCGGTGCGGTGCGTACGAAGTGCTCCGCGTAGATGTCCTGGGCCAGGCTGTCGTGGCGGTGGGTCTCGATCGCCCGTGCCGCGGCGACCAGGAGGGCGGTCAGACCGACACCCCCCGCCACGCCTTCCGTGCTGGTGCTCCGATGCGCTGTGTCAGTCATGCTCATCCTTCCGGGATCAGGACGGGTTTGATCACGCGGCCCGCGTCGCAGTCGCGTTCGGCCTCGTTGATGTCGGCGAGTGGGTACGTACGGATCAGTTGGTCGAAAGGGAACCGCCCGGCCTGCCAGAGCGCGGTCAGCCGGGGGATCAGCAGTCCCGGCACCGCGTCCCCCTCGCAGATGTGGGAGATCCTGCGGCCCCGGTCCAGCGTCCCCGGCTCCAGCGGCAGCGCGGTGTGGAGCCGGGCCACCAGGCCGAGGTGGCCGGTCGGGCGCAGGGCCCGGAGCGCGTCGTTGATCAGCCGGGCGGAGCCCGTGGTGTCCAGCGCGTACCGCGCGCCGCCGTCGGTCAGCCGCCGGACGCGTTCGGGCAGGTCGGGCGGGCCGGCCGACGCGGCGTGCAGCGGGGTCGCGCCCAGCCGCTCGGCGAGGGCCAGCCGTTCCGGGTGCCGGTCGACGGCCACGGTCACCGCCCCGGCGGCGGTCGCCGCCATCACCGCCGCCAGGCCCACCGCTCCCGCGCCGAAGACCGCGAGGGTGTCGCCGGGGCCGACACCGAAGGAATTGAGGACCGCTCCGGCGCCGGTGAGGAAACCGCAGCCGAGCGGTCCGAGCAGTTCGAGGGGCAGCGAGGGATCGACCCGTACGGCGTTGCGGGCCGGGACCATCGCGTACGCGGCGAACGAGGACTGGCCGAACCACCGGGGGGCCAGTCCGCCCCCGGCCGTGTCGGTGAACCGTGCCGCGTTCTCCTCGCGCCCTCCGAAGAGGTTGAGCGAGGCGAAGGAGTCACAGTAGGCGGGGGCCGCGCCCATGCAGTTCCGGCAGTGTCCGCAGGAGTCGAAGCTCAGCACGACATGGTCGCCGACACTCAGGCCGGTGGCCGGGCCGCCCGTCTCCACCACGACCCCGGCTCCCTCGTGGCCGAGCACGGCCGGTAACGGGGAGCGGCCGGCCGAACGGCGGACCGCGAGATCGGTTCGGCACATCCCGCAGCCCGCGATCCTGACCAGGATCTCGCCGTCGGCCGGTCCCGAGTGCAGGATCACCTCCTCAAGGGCGAAACGGCTCTCGTACGAGCGCAGTACCGCCGCGCCGAACTTCCTCGTCATGCCTCCTCCGGGCGGTGCACGACGAACGGTCTGAGGTTTCCGTAGAGCCCCCAGGGCCCGCCCGCGACGCCGACACCGCTCTCCTTGATGCCCGCGAAGGGCTGGGCGAGGGAAAGCTCCGCGTGGTGGTTGATCCACGCCGTCCCGCACTCCAGCCGGTCGGCCACCGCCTCGGCCCGGTCGAGGTCGGTCCCCCATACCGAGCCGCCCAGTCCGAAGCGGGTGTCGTTGGCCGCCTCGACGGCCTCGTCCAGGCTGCTGTACGGCAGCACCGGCAGGACAGGACCGAACTGCTCCTCCGTCACCACCCGGCTGGCCGGCGGGACATCGGCCAGGACGGTCGGGGCGAAGAAGTAGCCCGGCCGGTCCAGCCGGTGGCCGCCGGCCACGGCTCGGGCGCCGTCCGCCAACGCCCGAGCCGTGTACTGGTCGACTCGGGCCAGTTGGGGGGCGTTGTTGACCGGCCCCAACTGTGAGCCCGGGTCGAGCCCGGCCCCCACGACCACGGTCCTGGCGTGCTGCGCGAGCGCCTCGACCACCTGTGAGTAGAGCCGGGCCGGGGCGTAGACTCGCTTGACCGCCATGCAGACCTGCCCGCAGTTGCGGAACGCCGCCCAGAACAGCCGCTCCGCGATCCGCTCCACATCAACGTCGTCCAGCAGGATGGCGGCGTCGTTGCCGCCCAACTCCAGGGTGACCCGGGCGAGCGAGGCCCCCGCGCCGGCCGCGACGGCCCGTCCGGTGGCTATGGAACCGGTGAAGGTCGTATGACGGATCCCCGGGTGGGAGGCGAGGCGGGCGCCGAGGGGTTCGTGACCGGTGACGATCGTCAGTACGTCCTCGGGGAGGGCGGTGGCGATGACCGATCCCAGCAGTCGGGTGGCGAGGGGCGTGTACGGGGAGGGTTTGAGCACCACCGTGTTGCCCGCGGCGAGCGCGGGCGCGAACTTCGCCGACGCGAGCTGCAGGGGAAAGTTCCACGGCACGATCGCGGTGACGGGCCCGAGCGGGCGCCAGCGGATCTCGCTGCGTACCGGCCGGCCGTCCGTGATCTTCTGGGGTTCGGCGGTCAGTTCTGCGAAGTAGCGCAGGCGGGCCGCCGTGCGGGCGACCTCCGCGTACGACTCGGCCAGGGGTTTGCCCTGTTCACGGGTGAGCAGGGGAGCGAGGTCGGCCCCGGCCGCCGCCACGGCGTCGGCAGCCGTGAGCAGCGCCTTGGCGCGGGCGAGGGGGTCGACCCGCCAGCCGAGCCAGGCCCGGTGAGCCCGCTCGACGACGGCGTCCAACTCGTCCGGCCGCTGGTCGGGAGCCTCGTCGAAGGCCTTGCCCGTAGCCGGATCGAGGACGGTGAAGCGCTCACCACGGGTCGTCGGCACCCGACAGGGCCGGCTTGTCGGCATGCCGGCGGTCAGCTCGCGGCGGTGACGGCGGTGACGGTGGCCGCGTGTTCCCGGGCATGCCGGTCCATCTCCGCCCGGAAGGCGGCCACCAGGTGCGGCTGAATCCGTCCCGTATCGCGGTCGCCTCGCTCGCAGACCGCCCCCCGTACCCCCACGATGTCCGTGCCGATGCCGGTGAGCACACCGAGGTCCCCCACCTTGACGCTGCCCGCGAGGGCGGCCAGCAGATCGGCCTCGTGGGCCAGCCTGACGAACTCCGCGCAGACGTCGGGCGGAACGTGGTCGAACAACCGTGTCCCGTCCTTGATCGCGGTGTCGAGCATGGCCGCGTCCGAGCCGGACCGGCGGGCGATGTCGGGCAGTGAGAGCGGGTTGACACAGCCGATCCGATGCGCGTCGGCGTACCCCGAGGCGACGACGAACGCGTCCGGCCGGTAGTCCTTCACCGCCCGGACGACCCCTCGCATCACATCGACGGCCTGCTCGGGCGTCGCGCATCCGTAGAGGCCGACCTTGATGTAGGTGGCTCCGGAGACAGCCGCGCCGAGCGCCGCCTGAGCCACCGTGCCGGGCTTGTACGGTACGTCTCCGACCGTGGCGGACACCGGCTTGTCGGCCGGGACCGCGTCACGGATCTCCCTGATCACCCAGGGGAAGTTGGCGCCGAGCGAGCCCTCGGCGGGTCTTTTGACATCGACGATGTCGAGGTGTTCCGCCGCCTTCACACAGTCGAGGGCTTCTTCGACACTGTCGGGAGAGATGAGAAGCAACAACGTGGATTCCTTCCACCGCATGCCGACCGGCAAGGGCCAGATATGCGGAGTCGTCTGGATCACGTGCGGTCCGCTCATCATTTCCGGGGGCCGTGACCCTTGGCAGGGCGCGCGGAGAATCACCCGGGTCACTGCCCTCGGCCGCCCACGCCCCCGGCGCGAGACGGTCCCACCGAGCCGCGGGCCCTCTCAGTCGTTCAGTCGTTCAGCAGCGCCGGCGCGCCCAAGCCGGTGTGGACGGACGACCGTTCGCGTCGGGTGGTGAAGCGGAGGGCGGTGCGGGCCTGCCGCCAGGAGCGGTCGGGGCTGTCGGCGGCGCCGATGCCCGCGCGTACGTCCGCCGGGAGACGCGCCGTGTCGACGGTGGTGGCCAGGATGACGCCGATGCCGGCGAGCGGCGCCGCCTTCACGGGGCGGGCCGGGCAGCGCGGGGCGCCGATCCGTTCGAGCGGAAGCCGTGAGCGTACGGCGACGACGCCGACCGGCATCATCCCCGTCCTTCCTTCGGGTAGCCCGGCGCGTCATTCGGGGGCATCCGGCGCGTTCTCCGCTCCCTCCTGACGAAGGGTGAGGCCCGACACCTGTGCCGTTCGGGCACGGGGAAGGAGACGGGACGCGATGGGAACAGACAACATCGACACCAGGCTGCTGAGGGAACTCACCGAGCAGTCGCAAGATCTGAACAGCGACGCGCTGCGCGTCACCAACGCCGCGCTGACCGATTACAGCGAGACCGCCGAACCGGCGAACAGGCGCTGGTGGCGGCGGAGCGGCGCGCTGCTGGGTGGGCTCGGGGCCGCGACCCTGCTGGGATCCGGGCGGGCGGCGGCCGCGAGCAACGACATCATGGCGTTGCAGACCGCGGCGTCGCTGGAGAACCTGGCGGTGAACGTCTACCGGACGGCCGCCGGACTGTCGTTCATCAAGAACGGCAACAAGACCGTGCTCGCGTTCATCACGAAGACCACGGAGCAGCACCTCGCCCACGGCAAGGCGTTCAACTCGGCGGCCACGAAGGCCGGCGGCAAGGCCCAGACCGAGCCCGACCCGAAGTACGCGGCCATCGTCAATGAGCAGCTGCCGTCGCTCAAGACGCCGGCGGACGTGGTCAAGCTGGCCATCACGCTGGAGGACGTCGCCGCGCAGACGTACACGAAGAACGTCGGGCAGGTCCAGGACGCGAATCTGCGGCAGCTGTTCGCCTCGGTCGCGCCCGTCGAGGCCCAGCACCGGGCCACGCTGCTGGCGGTGCAGGCGCTGCTGGCCGCTGACCTGAACGCTCTCGTGGCGATTCCCACGGACGCCGCGAAGCTCCCCGCCGCCGCGGGCAGCGTCGGCATCCCCGACACCTTCTACCCCACCAAGGACGCATCGCCGGTCAGCGAAGGGGCCGTGAAATGAGCAGCGACAACAAGGGCGGCCGGGAGCTGCCGATCAGCGAGGGCGAACTGTCCCGGCTGACCAGGGAATTGGACGAGGCGCACCGGGCGACCCTGCCGGTGATGACCGCGTCCGCCGCCGGCCTCTCGCAGGAGCTGCGGGATCTCGGCGCCGTAACCCCGGACGGCGGTCAGGAGCGGCACCCGCACCTGGCGCGCCGCCGCTTCCTGGTGGGCGCCGGCGCGTCCGCGGCGATGCTCGCGCTCGCCGCGTGCGGCGGCAAGTCCGAGATCGACGCGGCGGGCCCCAGCCCCAGCCCGTCCGGGACCGGAAGCTCACCGTCGGGGTCCGGCACCTACACCGGCGACCTGTTGGTCGTCGCGCTGGCGGTGGCCCTGGAGAACCAGGCCGTGGGCGCGTACGACGCGGCACTGAAGGCGGCCACGGCGGGCAAGCTCGGCACCGTACCGGTGGCGTTCACGACGTTCGCGCAGACGGCGATGGCGCAGCACAAGGACCACGCGAACGCGTGGAACGCGGTCCTGGCGTCGTCCGGCAAGCCCACGATCACCGACGTTCCGCTGTCCAACCAGGAGGCGGTCACCAAGGCGCTGGGCCAGGTCAAGGACGTGCCCGGAGTGGCGAAGCTGGCGCTGCAACTGGAGGACCAGGCGGCGCAGACGTACGTGTTCGCGACGTTCAACGTCAAGAGCGCGGGGGGGATCAACACCGCGGCGACGATCGCCCCGGTCGAGGCGATGCACGCGGCGATCCTGCACTACGTGCTGGGGCAGTACCCGGTGCCGGACACCTTCATCGGCACCGACAAGGCGGCCAGCCCGACCCTGTTGACCGTCTGACCCACCCGTGGTCCGACCCGGCGGCCCGTCGCCCTTCGACCACACGGGGCCGACCGGAATCCGGGTCAGGTGCGCGTCCCCGCTCGCACCTGGCCCACTCGTCCTGGCCCACTCGTCCTGGCCCCCTCGTCCCGGTCAGCTGTCCTTCGCGACGGGCCGGAGCGTCTTCGTCATCACGTCCTCCGTGGTCACGCCGTCGGACAGCCGGTCCCCTCGCTCGTCGGTGCGGACGAAGCCGTTACGGCGGTACAGCGCGGCGGCCGGTTCGTTGCCCGGGATCACCGCGAGCCTCAGCGTCGTGGCACCCGACTGCCGCGCCCATGTCTCGACCGCGGCGATCAGCCGGTCCGCGACACCGAGACCCCGCGCCCCGGGACCGACCCACACCGACCTCAGCTCGCACACACCGCTGTCCCCGGGCACGCCGCTCGCCATGCCGACGGCGGCCCGGCCGACGACGCGCATTCGCGGGCGATTCCCCGTCCCGCGCCCGCAGAAGCAAGGTAAAAGCCGCCCCAAGGCCCGCAGATATGATTCCGCCGCCCGCCCGGCGGGCATCACCCCGTCGCGGTGTCGCGCGTGCGCCGTTCGAAGGGGGATATTCGATGGGTCGACTCAAGACGCCACCCGGCGGCCCTCCTTCCGTACGTACCGGGGCCTTCGCCCTGCTCGGTGAGGTGGGATGTCCCGGCACGCTGACCGTCGCCGATCTGCGGGAGGGCTGGGAGCAGCACCGCGCCGACGTGGTCTTCGAGTGCGCGAGCAGCGGGCCCCGGCATCACACCTTCGAGGGGCCGCTCCTGCGCGAGGTCGTCGCCGACGCGCGGCCGGACTTCGACGTACGGCGCCGGCGGGACCGGTCCCGCTTCCTGCTGGCCGTCACCGGCGGGGACGGGCATCACACGGTGCTGTCCTGGGGCGAGATCGACCCCGACTTCGGTGCCGTGCCCGCCCTGCTCGCCACCACGCTCGACGGGGTGGCCCTGGACCTGGTGGGCAGTCAGCTCGTCGTACCCACCGACCGCTGCGGGGCGCGCTACATCAGCGCGATCACGAGCGTGTGGGTCGGCGCCCGTCTCGTTCCCGGCCCGGCTCCCGTGCCCGTGTGAGCCGGTCGCCGGCTTTGGGGGTTCCTCCAAGGTGCCGCGCATCTGCCATGGATAATCACCTCAAACCTTGCAAATGCGAGGCTGGCGGCCTATCTTTCCGCGCATGCAGTCCTACACAATCGGTCAGGCGGCACGCCTGCTGGGCGTCAGCACCGACACCGCCCGTCGGTGGGCCGACGCCGGCCGGGTCGCCACCCATCGCGACGAGGGCGGGCGGCGGCTCATCGACGGCCGCGACCTGGCCGCGTTCTCGATCGAGGTCGGCCAGAGCGGCAACGGCGGCGAGGAGGAGGTCTCGTACACCTCCGCCCGCAACGCGTTCCCCGGCATCGTCACCGCCGTCAAGCTCGGTGACGTCGCGGCCCAGGTCGAGATCCAGGCCGGGCCGCACCGGCTCGTCTCGCTCCTGACCAGGGAGGCCGTGGAGGAGCTGGGCCTGGAGGTCGGCATGCAGGCCACCGCCCGCGTGAAGTCGACCAGCGTGCACATCGACCGCGTCTGACCCTCGTCGCAGATCAGCCGCTCCGCCTCACCCCAGCTTTCCAGCCTTCCAGGGAGTCCTCACCCTCATGTCTTTCACCCTCAGCACCGCCGCACGTCGCGCCGCGGCCACCGCGCTCACCGCGGCCCTGTTCGTCCCGCTGACCGCGTGCGGCGGCGACGACAGCGACGACAGCGACACCGGTGCCAAGTCCACCGAGTCGGCCACCGCCACCGGCGCCCCCAAGGCGGACCTGACCGTTCTCGCCGCCTCGTCGCTCACCGACGTCTTCAAGACGGCGGGCGCCGCGTACGAGAAGGAGAACCCCGGCACCAAGGTGACGTTCTCCTTCGCCGGTTCCCAGGAACTCGCCGCGCAGGTCGAACAGGGCGCCCCCGCAGACGCGTTGGTCACCGCCGACACCAAGACCATGGACGGTCTGAAGGGTGACACCGGCACGCCGACCGTCATCGCCAAGAACCGGCTCGTCATCGCCACCGAAGAGGGCAACCCGGAGAAGATCGAGAACCTCAAGGACCTCGCCGACCCCAAGCTCAAGGTCGTCCTCGCGGCGCCCGAGGTCCCGGTCGGCCGGTACAGCGAGCAGGTCCTCGACGCGCAGAAGATCGACGTGAAGCCGGTCTCCGAGGAGCCGAACGTCCGCGCCGTCCTCAGCAAGGTCGAACTCGGCGAGGCCGACGCCGGAATCGTCTACAAGACGGACGCGGCCACCGCCACGGACAAGGTGGACGCGATCGAGATCCCCGACGCGCAGAACGCCGTCGCCGAATACCCGGCCGCCACGCTCAAGACGTCCGAACACGCCGAAGCGGCTGCCGCGTTCGTCGCGTGGCTCAGCACCCCCGAGGCGCAGAAGCTCCTCCAGGACGCGGGCTTCCAGCAGCCGTAACCCACGTCGACTCCCGTTCAACTCGCGTGCGTGCGTGCGTGAGTGAGAAGGCGGGTGGGGCGGTCGGCGGTTCGGCAGCCGCCCGCCCGCCCGTCGCAGCAGCCGAAGCAGCCCGCAGGAGCCCGATGAGCCGTCTCAGCCTGATCCGCCGGGCGCCGGGCCGTACCCGTACGCGCACCCGTACCCGTACCCGTACTCCCGTCGCGCTCGCCGTCCCCGCGCTGCTCGCCGTCGCGTTCCTGCTTCTGCCGCTCATCGGGATCCTCGCCCGCACCTCCTGGGGCGAGGTCGGTACGCATCTGACCAGCCCCGGAGTCGTCGAGGCGCTGGAACTCTCGCTCCTCGTCTCCTTCTGGGCGCTCGCGCTCTCCCTGGTCCTCGGGGTGCCGCTGGCCTGGCTGCTGGCGCGGGTGGATTTCCCCGGCAAGGCGTTCGTACGGTCCCTGGTCCTGCTGCCGATGGTGCTGCCGCCCACCGTCGGCGGCGTCGCGCTGCTCCTCGCGTTCGGGCGGCGCGGACTCCTCGGCCCGTGGCTGGAGGACACGTTCGGCATCACGCTGCCGTTCCACACCTCGGGCGCGGTCGTGGCGGCGACGTTCGTCGCGATGCCGTTCCTCGTCATCAGCCTCGAAGGCGCGCTGGGCGGACTGCGCCCCACCTACGAGGAGACCGCCGCGTCCCTCGGCGCCTCGCCGGTACGGGTGTTCGCCACCGTCACCCTGCCGATGGTCGCCCCCGGGCTGCTCGCCGGGGCCGCGCTGACCTGGGCGCGGGCGCTGGGTGAGTTCGGCGCGACCATCACCTTCGCGGGGAATCTGCCCGGCACCACCCAGACTCTCCCGCTCCAGGTGTATCTGCTGCTCCAGAGCTCGCCGGAGGCCGCGACCTCCGTGTCGCTGCTGCTGCTCGCCATCGCCATGGCCGTGCTGATCGCGCTGCGCGGGCGCTGGACGGGTACGCCACGCGACACCGCCGAGGCCGCCGACAGGCGCCGGAAGCAGGCCACTTCACCGGACGACGACGACCCCGGGGCGGTGACGGACGCGGCTCCCACGGCGCCCCTGGCCCTCGTCGAGCAAGGTGGACCGACGACCGTCGAGGAACGGTGGGCGCTGCACGCCGACGTCACCGGCTTCACCCGCCTCACGCTCGACGCCGAACCCGGCACCACCATCGCCGTAGTGGGCCCCAACGGCGCCGGCAAGACCACCCTCCTGCGCGCCCTCCTCGGTCTGACCCCACGCGCCCACGCCGAGCTGCGCCTCGGCGCGCTCGACGTCACGGGGCTGCCACCGCACCGCCGGGGTGTCGCCTGGGTACCCCAGGACGGCGCGCTGTTCCCGCACTTGAGCGCTCTGAGCAACACGGCGTACGGGCTCCGCGCCCACGGCGTCACGCGCGCCGAGGCCCGCCGGACCGCCCAACTGTGGCTCGACCGGCTCGGGGTGGGCCACCTCGCGCACCGCAGGCCCGCCCAGGTCTCCGGCGGTCAGGCCCAACGAGTGGCACTGGCCAGGGCGTTGGCGACCAGTCCCCGGCTGCTGCTGCTCGACGAGCCGCTGGCCGCGCTCGACCAGACGACCCGCGCACGGGTACGGCACACCCTGCGCAGTCACCTCGACGGCTTCGGCGGAGTCTGTCTGATGGTCACTCACGATCCGGTGGAGGCCGTGTCGTTGGCCGACCGCGTACTCGTCCTGGACGAGGGCCGCGTCGTCCAGGACGCGCCGCCCGCCGACGTCACCCGCCACCCCCGCTCGCCGTGGGTGGCCCGGATGCTCGGCCGGAACGCCTGGCCCGGCACCGCGACCGCCGACGGCCTCGCGCTCACCGACGGCGGCCTGCTGGTCGTCGCCGATCCGCTGCCCCCGGGCACACGCGCGCTGGCGATCATCGCGCCGGAGGCCGTGTCCGTGCACCGCGACCGGCCGAGCGGCAGCCCCCGTAACGTCTGGCCCGGCACCGTACGCGAGATCACCTCCAGCGGCAGCCGGCTGCGGGTGCTGATCACCTCGGCGCAGGCACCGGACCTCGTGGCCGAGATCACCCCGCAGGCCGCCGTCGAACTCGGACTGGCCGACGGGGTGCCCGTCTGGACGAGCGTGAAGGCGACGGAGGCGACCGTGGTCGCCGGGTGACTCCGCACCCGGCGTAGCCTGCGGACATCCCCGTAACTCTCAGGAGCACGATGTCCGCCGCCGTACCTCCCCGCGTCCTCTATGTCACCGACCTCGCCTACGAGGCCAAGGGCCGCCGCTACTGCGACGAGGACATCCTGTTCTCCTCCCGGCTGCGGCGGGACTTCACCGTCGCCACGTGCCATCCGGCCGACGCCGCCCGCCTCATGGGCGAGTTCGACGGTGTCGTCGTACGCAACAGCGGGCCCGTGATCCACTACCGGGAGCGGTACGAGGCCTTCCGCGACCGGGCGCTGGCCGACGGCGTGCGCGTCTACAACCCGCTGACCGGGCGCGGCGACATGGCGGGCAAGCAGTATCTGGTGGAGCTGAGCGCCGCCGGGCTGCCGGTCATCCCGACCGTCGACAGGGCCGAGGACCTGGGGCGGCTGCCGGACGCCGACGAGTACGTCGTGAAGCCGAAGGACGGGGCGGACTCCATAGGCATGCGGTTCGTGCCGCGCGACCGGCTCGGCGATATCGCGGACCTCGCGAACCTCCGGGACCTGCTCGTGCAGCCGCGTATCCCCTTCTCGTACGAGGTCTCCTTCTACTTCGTCGACCACGACTTCCAGTACGCGCTCCACGCACCCGACCCGGACCGGCGGTGGCAGCTCGTACCGTACGAGGCCAGGGCCGTCGATCTCGACTTCGCGCGGAAGTTCATCGACTGGAACACCCTCGACCACGGCATCCAGCGCGTCGACGCGTGCCGCGCGCCGGACGGGGAGCTGCTGCTGGTGGAGTTGGAGGACCTCAATCCGTTCCTGTCGCTGGAGCTGTTGGACGAGACGGCCCGCGACGCGTTCATCACGCGCACGGCGGTCTCGCTGCGCGCGCTGCTGAGCTGATCTACGGGGCCGGGGGCCGGGAGCCGGACCCGGCATCCGAACCGGACCGTAACGCTGTCCGAACCGGGGACGAGCTGCTGGCCGTCGCACGGGACGCCTTCACCGCCGGGTTCCACGCGGCGGCTCTGGTCAGCGTGGCGTTCGCGCTGGTGACGGCGGTGCTGGTAGCCGTACTGCTGCGGCACATCCCGGCGATCTCGGGGGAGGCGGAGGAGCCGGCGGCTGAGGGGAGGGAGCCGGCGTCGCTCAGGCGTCCTGGACGGGGCTCAGCCGCCAGAGCGACGTGACCTCCGCGGCGCGCGCCGCGTGCAGGGGATCCGTGGTGTCCGACGCCCGGGGATGGCGCGGCTTCGTGTCGGCCCTGTCCACCACACGCAGGCCCGCCGACCCGATGCGCGACAGCAGCTCGTCCCGCGTCCGCAGACCGAGGTGTTCGGCCAGGTCGGAGAGGACGAGCCAGCCCTCACCGCCCGGTTCGAGATGGCTCGCGAGTCCGTCCAGGAAGCCGTGCAGCATGCTGCCGTCCGGGTCGTAGACGCCCATCTCGACCGGGGAGGTAGGCCGCGCGGGGATCCACGGCGGGTTGCAGACGACCAGATCGGCGCGGCCCTGCGGGTACAGGCACGGGCCCACGATCTCGATCTTCTCGGCGAGGCCCAGCGCGCGGACGTTCTCGTCGGCGCAGACGAGGGCGCGCGGGCTGATGTCGGTGGCGACGACGCGGTCGAGTCCGCGCCGCCCTGCCAGGACGGCGGCGAGGACGCCGGTGCCTGTGCCGAGGTCGAAGGCCGTGCGGGGCCCGGCACTTAGCGGCGCTCGCGCGACGAGGTCGACGTACTCCCCTCTGACCGGGGAGAACACGCCGTAATGGGGATGCACGCGCGAGCCGAGCGCCGGCACCTCCACGCCCTTGTCGCGCCACTGCCGCGCGCCGATGATGCCGAGCAGTTCGCTGAGCGCGACCACGCGGACGCCGGACGGCGGACCGTACGCCTCCGCGCACGCCCGGCGGACATCGGGCGCCCTGCGCAGCGCGAGGGAGTGGTCGGCCTCCAGTGTGACGAGCAACTTGCCGAGCACGCGCGCCCGATGGCCACGGGCGCGGCGGTGCGTACGGAACGACTCGGCCGGGGTGGTGGTGGTGCCGGGCCGAGCGGGTTCGCGTTCGACGCGGCGGCTCATCGCGGTCAGCAGCTGCCGCCCGTTGTGGAAATCGCCCCGCCAGAGCAGGGCGGTGCCCTTGCGGGCCAGTCGATAGGCGGTGTCGGCCGTCATCCGGTCGTCGGCGACGACGACTCGCTCCGGCGTCGGCGACTCGCTCTCGGAGTGCCAGTCGGCGGTGCGGTCGGTGCGGTCGGACCTGTCGGTCCGGTGGCCTTCGGTCCAGCTGATCGTGGGCATCACAGACTCCTCGTGATCGAACGTGCGGGGGCACGAAGAGCACTTCGACGAGGAGCGTGAGAAACGGCCGGTACCGCGTGCTACGGCACAGGCGCGAATGAGAGGGCAGGTGGTGGGGCCGGTCTACCGCTCCCGCGTCGAAGCGCGAGAGGAGATGTCGCCGAGAACCATGCCGAGTGTCACGATCAGCCCTTTCGGAGAGATGACATCGGAGAGTCGCACAGTCTCTCCCCGCCCGGCAAACCCGGCTTGTCCGGTGTTGGCCGCCCTTGGCGTCGACGCCAAGGGCGCAGCCGTGCCTCAGAGGCCTGATCCGCCGCTGACGTCGATGTTCTGGCCGGTCACCCACCGCGCGTCGGGGCCCGCGAGGAAGGCGACGACGTCCGCGACGTCGGCCGGCTGCCCGACGCGGTCGAAGACGGAGAACGCGGCGGCGTGCGCCCTGGCGGCCGGGTCGGCCGGCCAGGGGTGGATGTCGGTCTCGACGGTGCCGGGCGAGACGGCCGCCGGGCTGGTGACGCTGGGGCTGATCGCGGCCACCGACAGCGCCTGGTGGCTGATCGCGCTCGCGCTGTTCGTCTACGGCGTCGGCGTCGGGTTCGCGACGGCGCAGGTCACCAACGTCGTTCTCGTCGACGTGCCCGCCGAGAGCGCCGGCCAGGGGTCGGGCATTCGGCCCGCGGCGCGTGAACTCGGCTCGGCGCTCGGTATCGCCGTACTCACCACGCTGTTCCTCAGCACACTCAACTCCGGTCTGCGGGACCGTCTCGCGGACCTGGGGATCGAGGAGGACGAGGCGGCGGGGGTGGCGGACGCCGCGCGCGAGGCGATGACGAGCGGGCTGGCGATCTGCGGCTACGTCTGTGCCGCGCTGCTCGTGCCGGCGCTCGCGGCCACCGTGTTCGTCGCGCCGAGGGACGCCGAACCGTCCCGGCCGGGGGAGGCGAAGGGGCGGGAGCCGGCTCCTCGCTGAGCGCCGCACGTCGCGTTACGGGGGCGTTTCCCGTAACCTCGGCGAATTTGTTCAGTCACACAACAGTGTCCGAAACGTGGGCAGTTGCCGGTGCCCTGCGCCGCGAGATCGTTCTTGGAACGCGGCAGGCCAAGGCCGGTCTACGCGGGGCAAGTTCGGTCTCGCGCGCGTACGGGGGAGGCCGCCGGGATGGCCTGAGTCAATTTTGACACGACCTTGACAAATTAATTCGGCGTTGCCAGCATGCAACTCGCTCGGACTGTGGACATGGCTCCCGGGCGAACACACGACGTCCTCCAGAACCCCCCACGACGAACCCCCCGCACCACCGCACCACCGCACCGCCCCCACCGCTCGGCTGCAAAGCGCGACGGCGCGCGCCTTGCCTGACACACCCCACCTCTGGTCAGGAAGGAAATTTCATGTCACGACGCCCACCAGCGTGGTCCAGAATTTTCGCGGCGCTCGCCCTCGTACTCTCCGCCGGTCTCACCGCCGCCCCCGCGGCCGTGGCCCACCCCGGTCACCCGGAGCACGAGGCCGCCGAGATCCCGGCAGCGGACTACCAGCAGGTGCAACTCGCCCTCGGTGGTTCCGAACTGGGCGAGGCCATGTCGCTGGCCGTCCTGCCCGACCGCTCGGTCGTGCACACCGCGAGGGACGGCACAGTCCGCCTCACGGACGCCGCCGGCAACACCAAGACGTCGGGCAAGCTCGATGTCTACACGCACGACGAGGAAGGTCTCCAGGGAGTCGCGGCAGACCCGAACTTCGCGACCAACCGGTACCTGTACCTCTACTACTCGCCCAAGCTCAACACCCCTGGCGGCGACGCCCCGGTGACCGGCAGCGCGGCCGACTTCGAGCCGTGGAAGGGGCACCTGAACCTCTCCCGCTTCACGCTCAAGGCCGACGGCACCCTCGACGCCGCGAGCGAGAAGGTCGTGCTCGAAGTCCCCAACGACCGTGGCCAGTGCTGCCACGTCGGCGGTGACATCGACTTCGACGCGCAGGGCAACCTCTACCTGACGACGGGCGACGACACGAACCCGTTCGAGTCCGCCGGTTACTCACCGATCGACGAACGCGCCAACCGCAACCCGCAGTTCGACGCCCAGCGCTCCTCGGGCAACACCAACGACCTGCGCGGCAAGGTGCTCCGTATCAAGCCCACGGCCGACGGCGGCTACACCGTCCCGTCCGGCAACCTCTTCGCCGCGGGTACGGCCCAGACGCGCCCCGAGATCTACGCGATGGGCTTCCGCAACCCGTTCCGGATGTCCGTCGACAAGTCGACCGGCATCGTCTACCTCGGTGACTACGGCCCCGACTCCGGCGGTACCAGCGCCGATCGCGGCCCCAGCGGCCAGGTCGAGTTCAACCGCATCACCGAGGCCGGCAACTTCGGCTGGCCGTACTGCACCGGCACCAACACCACCACCGAGACGTACGGCGAGTGGGCGTTCCCGGACGGACCCTCCGCGGGCAAGTACGACTGCGCGGGCGGCCCCACCAACAACTCCCTCCACAACACCGGCCAGAGCAAGCTCCCGCCGGCCAAGGCCGCCTGGATCCGCTACTCCGGTGACGCGGGCTCCCCGCCCGAGTTCGGCAGCGGCTCCGAGTCGCCCATGGGCGGTCCCGTCTACAACTACGACGCGGGTCTCGACTCCGCCGTGAAGTTCCCCGAGTCCCTCGACGGCCGCTTCTTCGCCGGTGAGTACGGCCGCAAGTGGATCAAGGCCATCGAGGTCAAGGCGGACGGTTCCCCCGGCGTCATCGAGAACTTCCCATGGACCGGTACCCAGGTCATGGACCAGGCCTTCGGCCCCGACGGCGCGCTGTACGTCCTCGACTACGGCACCGGCTCCAACAACCAGGCGCTGTACCGCGTCGAGTACCTGGCCGGCAGCAACCGCAGCCCGGTCGCCAAGGCCGTCGCCGACAAGACATCAGGCCCGACACCGCTCGCGGTCGCCTTCTCGTCCGCCGGAAGCGCCGACCCCGAGGGCGGAGCGCTCAGCTACGCCTGGGACTTCGGTGACGGTACGAAGTCCACCGACGCCAACCCGAGCCACACCTACACCGAGGCCGGAACGTTCCAGCCGACCCTCACCGTCACCGACCCGGAGGGCCTGACCGGCTCCGCCAGCCTCGTCGTGACCGCCGGCAACAGCGCGCCCACCGTCACCCTGAACACGCCCGCCGACGGCGAGCTGTTCTCCTGGGGCGACAGCGTCCCGTTCACCGTGACGGCCAGTGACCCCGAGGACGGCACCGTCGACTGCACCAAGGTCAAGGTGACGTATCTGCTGGGCCACGACGAGCACCGGCACCAGATCACCTCGAAGAACGGCTGCTCCGGCACCATCGACGTCCCCGTCGACGGTGAGCACGACACCGCCGCCAACATCTACGGGGTCTTCGACGCCGAGTACACCGACGCGGGCGGCCTGACCACGCACAGCGACAGCATCCTCCAGCCCCGGCACCGGCAGGGCGAGCACTTCGGCGCCCAGTCCGGCATCGAGGTGGCGGCCCACGGCAACGCCGAGGGCGGTGCCACGGTCGGCTTCACCGACAACAACGACTGGGTCTCCTTCAAGCCGTACGCGGTGGACAACGCGACCAGCGTCTCGGCGCGCGTCGCCTCCGGCGGCGTCGGCGGCACGCTCGAAGTACGGGCGGGCTCCGCGACCGGCACGCTGCTCAGCACGTTGACCGTCGCCCCGACCGGCGGCTGGGAGAACTTCGTCGACGTCACGGGGAACATCACAGGCGCCCCCGCCGGGACAACCGAGTTGTTCCTCGTCTTCAAGGGCGCGACCGGCCAGGGCAACCTCTTCGACCTGGACGCCTTCACCTTCTCCACCGGTGCGGCGGCCAAGGCGGCCAAGGGAGTTGAGCGATGAGAGGTCATATCGCCCGGCGTATGCGGCACATGTCCTGCGTGCTGGCCGTCGCGCTCGGGGCCGCGTTCCTGGCACCCACCGGAGCGTCCGCGGAGGCCGCGGCCGATCCGTACGAGGTGCTCGTCTTCTCCAAGACGGCCGGATTCAGGCACGATTCGATCCCGGTCGGCATCCAGACGATCCAAGCGCTGGGCGCGGACAACGAGTTCACGGTCACGGCGACCGAGGACAGCGGCGCCTTCACCACGGCCAACCTCGCGAACTACGAGGCGGTGGTCTTCCTCAGCACGACCGGTGACGTGCTCAACGACGCGCAGCAGACGGCGCTGAAGTCGTACGTCGACGGGGGCGGCGGCTATGTCGGCGTCCACGCGGCGGCCGACACCGAGTACGAGTGGCCGGCGTACGAGGGCCTGGTCGGCGCCTGGTTCAAGAGCCACCCGGCGATCCAGCAGGCGACGGTCAAGAACGAGGACCGGACGAACCCGGCCACCTCGCACCTCGACCCGACCTGGTCCAGGACCGACGAGTGGTACAACTACCGCACCAATCCGCGCGGCAGCGTCCATGTGCTCCAGAGCCTGGACGAATCCACCTACAGCGGTGGGGAGATGGGCGGCGACCACCCGATCACCTGGTGCGACGAGCAGGCCGCGGGCCGGTCGTTCTACACCGGGCTCGGCCACACCCAGGAGTCGTACGCCGATCCCGACTTCCGGCAGGTGCTGCTGGGCGGGATCCAGTACGCGGCCGGCGCGGTCGAGGCCGACTGCTCATCGGACGGCGGCGAGGACCCGGGTCCGCAGCCGACGGCCGTGGAGGGGGAGTCGTACACCTCCGGCTCGGGCGTGGAGCGCGCGAACCACGGCTCGGCCAGCGGCGGCCAGACGCTCGGCCATATCGAGAACGGTGACTGGGCCGGGTACTCGCAGGTCGGCACCGCCGGTGCCACGAAGTTCACCGCCGACGTCTCGTCGGCGGGCGCGGGCGGCACCGTCGAGATCCGGAGCGGCTCCGCCACCGGCACCCTGCTCGGCTCGGTCGACGTCGCTCCGACGGGCAGCTGGGAGACCTTCACCGAGGTCTCCACCACGCTGACCGCCACCGGGACGGGCGCGCTGTTCCTGCGCTTCACCGGGGGAGCGGGCGCGCTGTTCGACATCGACAGCTTCACTCTCTCCGGCGCGGCCGAGGACCCCAAGGCCGCCACCTCGGAGAACGTGCACCTCTTCTACTACCCCTGGTACGGCAGCCCCGAGGTCAACGGCAGCTGGCGGCACTGGCAGCAGGGCGGCCAGAACCCGCCCGAGGACGTCGGCGCCGACCTCTACCCCAAGCTCGGCGCGTACGACTCCGGTGACTTCACCGGCGCCGTCGAGGAACACATGAAGTGGATCAAGCAGTCGGGCGCCAATGTCCTGGTCTACAGCTGGTGGGGCCAGGGCAGTTACGAGGACGGCCTGGTCGACGGAGTGATGGACGCGGCCCAGCGCCACGGCATCAAGGTCGCCTGGCACCTGGAGCCGTACAGCGGTCGCAACGGTGCGTCCACGGTGGACGACATCAACTACATCAACGAGAACTACGGCGACCACCCGGCGTACTTCCGGGACGCGGAGCGCAACAACAGCAACGCGTTCTACGTCTTCCAGAGCCTCGACGTGCCCGACTGGTCGGCCCTGGACCAGGTGACCGACAACAACATCGTCCTGGCCCAGACCACCGACACGTCGAAGATCGCGCACTTCAACGGCATCTACACCTACGACGGTATCGCCGGCGCCACCGCTCCCGGCTGGAAGAACGCCGGGGACTACGCGGCGGCGAACGATCTGGTCTGGGCGCCCTCGGTGGCCCCCGGCTACATCGACGACCGCGCCGTACCCGGCAACACCACGCCCACCCTGGGCAGGGACAACGGCGCCGCGTACGACAAGCAGTGGAACAACGCGCTGGACCCGGCCATCGGCGGATCACCCACCTGGGTCTCCGTCACGTCCTTCAACGAATGGCACGAGGGAAGCTCGATCGAACCCGCGTCGAGCAACCCGCCGGCCGGTCACGGCTACCAGACCTTCTCGGGCGCGTACGGGAAGACCGGGGCCGACGCCGAGACGGCGTATCTTGACCGCACGCAGTACTGGGTGAACCAGTTCGAGGCGGCGCGAGCGGCCAAGCTGCGGTGAGAGCGGCCCGTGCCGGGTGCCAGACACCCCCGGTCCGGGCGATGAGGCAGCGGGCCCGGTACGGCGAACCTGCCGTGCCGGGCCTTCTGTTGTCGGCGTGCCGGGCTACCGCTCGGCCTCCCACACGACGGGCGCTGATTCGGTGCCGTCGCCGTCGCCGTCGTCCCTGACCACCAGCCGCACGCCGTCCCGGCCGCCCGGCAGCCGCGCCGTCGCGTCGACCTCCACCTCGATCGACGTCACGCCCGCCCGCCGGTGCGCGGCGGCCAGCGCGCCGCGCAGCGCCGCCAGCAGCCCGGCGTGCAGCGAATCCCCTACGAGGGTGTCGACCGGCCCCGTGAAGTGCACGGACGGCTGGAACCCGAGGAGGGCCGCCGCCCCCGCCGTCTCACGCAGCACCTTGCCGCGCAGGCTCGCCGGGGCGTCGGCGGGAGGCTGCTGGAGGGCGAAGATCGTGGTCCGCACCTCCTGGATGGTGGAGTCCAGCTCGTCCACGGCGTGGCCGAGCAGATCGGCCAGCTCCCCCTCGCCGGTGCGCCGCCGGGTCGACTCCAGCATCATCTCGGTGGCGAACAGCCGCTGCACGACCAGATCGTGCAGGTCGCGGGCGATCCGGTCGCGGTCCTCGAAGACCGCCAGCCGCTCGCGGTTGTGCTGCGCGTCGGCCAGCACCAGCGCGAGCGCGGCCTGGGAGGCGAACTGCGTGGCCAGCAGCCGGTCCACGGAGGTGTACGGGCGGCCGCCGCGCTTGCGCGGCAGGGCGAGCGTGCCGATCAGCCGGCCGCCGCTCTGGAGCGGCAGCATCATGCTGGGCCCGAAGCGGGACCGTACGTGGGTGGTCATCCGGGGGTCGGTCGCCGAGTCGTCGATGTAGACGGGTTCGCCGCCGAGGAGCTGGATGAGTACGGGCGAGCCGGGGGCGATGTTCGTACCGACGATGTCGCCGGGGTCGTCCAGCGCGGAGGCGGCGACGATCTCCATGCCGCCCTCGTCGGTGGGCTGGAGCACCACCCCGGCGGCGGCGCCGGCCAGGATCCGCGCGGACTTCGCGAGGGTCGTCAGCGCGTCCGCCGCGGTCTCGCCGGTGAGCAGCGCGGTCGTGACGGCGGCGGCGCCCTCGATCCACCGCGCGCGCTGGCGGGCGGTCCCGTACAGGCGCGCGTTGCCGATCGCGATCCCGGCCTGCGAGGCGAGCACACGCAGCAGGGCGAGGTCCTCCTCGGTGAAGGGGCCGTGCCGCTTCCGGGCCAGGCAGAGATGACCGAGCACGTCGTTGTTGACACGGACGGGGACGCCGAGGCTGAGGGTGCTGCCGGGGTGCCCGAGGAGTCCGGTGTGCCCGGTGGGAAGCCGAGTGATCCGCCGGCGCTCGTCCTCGCTGAGCCCGACGGAGAACAACTCGGCGATACGGCTCCGCCCCCGGCCGTGCGCGGGCCCGGCGAGCGCGAGCGCGCCGTAACGCGCGCCGGTGAGATCGGCGGCGCTGTCGACGACGTGCTGAAGCGTGGAGGCCAACTCGACCTCGGTCCCGACGTTGAGGACGGCGTCGAGCAGCATGGGCAACCGGGGCGTGCCTCCGGGGCGGCTGCTCGGGGGGTCCGCGGCGCGTCGGGAGCCTGACCGGTCCGGGTCGTACGGGCTGTCGTCCCGCCCGCCCTGCCCGTCCGGGTCCCGGGCGTCCCGCCGGTCACCGGCCTCCCTGTCCTCCCGCCGCCGGTCGGCGTGCCCGCCCCCGGCGGCTCCGTCCTCCCCGCCCGTCGTCACGTCACTCGGCGTGCGCCAGCGGGTTGAGTACCAGCGGCTGGATCTTGCCGTCCAGCATCGCCCCCAGCCCGAGGATCGCGCACACGTCGGGCCGCTCGGCGATGTGTACCGGCATGCCCGTCGCGTCGCGCAGCATCTGGTCCAGGCCGGGCAGCAGCGCGCTGCCGCCGACCATCATGATGCCGGTGTCGGCGAGGTCGGCCACCAGGTCCGGCGGGCAGTCGCGCAGTACCTTGCCGATGCCGTCGAGCACCGCGGTGAGCGGCGTGTGGATGGCCTGCCGTACGGCGGCGGTGTCCACGAAGACCGACCGGGCCAGCCCCGTCGCCACGTCACGGCCGTGGATCTCCGTCGAGGTGGGGCCGTCCGGTGTGATGCCGTTGCCGCGCAGCGCCAGCTGGAGCGGTCGGACGGACTGGCTCGGCAGCATCAACTCGTGCTGGTGGCGCAGATGCTGGATGACCGCGTGGTCGATGGCGTTGCCGCCGACGGGGATCCGCTGGGCCGTCACGATCGAACCGAGCGACAGGACCGCGACCTGGGTGGTCGCCGCGCCGCACACCATGATCATGGTGGCGGTCGGCTTCTCCACGGGCAGCCCGCAGCCCACGGCCGCGGCGATGAGCGTGTCGACCAGCTCCACCCGGCGGGCCCCGAGACCGACCAGGGTCTCGACCGCCGCGCGCTGGGCGAGCGGGTCGCTGTCGTGGGGGGTGCAGGCCGCCGCGCGTAGCCGCGGCTTTCTGCGGAGCTGGCGGCGGAGCTTCTCACCGAGGAGATGGCGGAGCATCCGCTGGGCCATCTCGATGTCCACGACGGTGCCGCCGGTCACGGGGCGGGCGACGCGGATGTAGTCCGGCGTACGGCCCGTCATCTGCTCGGCCAGGGCGCCGACGGCGATGAGCGCGCCGGTGCGGGTGTTCACTGCGGCGACGCTCGGCTCGTCCACGACGAGCCCGGATCCCTTCACAAAGACCCGGGTCCTGGCGGCCCCGAGGTCGACGGCGACATGGCAACGGCGCAACTGCTCAAGGCTGACGGTCACGGCGGGTTCTTCTCCCGGGAGCGCTGAGGTGGGTCACCGGCGGGCCGCCGGTCCTCTTCGCATCGTGGGCGCCCGAGGGGCGGTGCGCGCGCTGGGATGCGCCGGTCGGGGGTACGGAGCTGACGCCACGCCAGGGAACGGGCCCTGACGCGCCGCCAGGAACGACCCGCACGACCCGCCCCGCCTACGACCTGCCTCGCGCCGGCGACCAACGCTGCAGCAGACCCCAGGTGAACTCCGCGACGCACGGCCCCGTCCCCGGCGCGTCGAACGCGAGACCCCAGCGGCTCGGCGCCGTACCCTCCATCGGTCTGGCGGGGGCGAACGCGCGGGCGACCTCGTCGACCGTGCAGGACCAGGGGCGCAGATCGTCCGCCGTACGCAGCTCGGGGCCCGGTTCGCCCGGCGCCCGTACCAGCCACTCGTTCCACACGCCGCCGCCCGGCGCCGCCGTGACCTCGAAGCGGAGCGTGGGCCAGAGCGGGACGGGCCACAGCAGCACCTCGCACGCCAGATCGCCGACCTGCCGGGGGAACGTCGCCTCCGGCGCGCCCAGCACCGAGCGGTAGCGCGACAGCGTGCCCCGGGCGCGGGGGGAGCGGACCATGGCCTGCCAGCGCCGGTTGGCCTCCCGCATCTCGGCGAGCGACGCGCCCAGTTCATGCCGGGCGTCCTCGACCAACTCACCCTGGTGGTCGGCCATTCGGCGCAGCAGTACGAGCTGGAAGTCGCGTGGTCCGAAAGGGCGGGAGGTTCCACCGGCTCCGGCTGATGTCGTGGCATTCATAGCGACATCGTGCACCTTCGGGGCAGGTCGGGCGGCGGATTGGTGGAAGGGCCGATTCCGCACAGGATCTTCACACGACAGGTGCCCGCTCCGGGGTTAGTCGGATTATCTTCAGGGCGCCATGGACTACTGCCATCACTGCCAGCGGCACCTCAACGGCGCCCTGGCGTGCGCCGGGTGCGGTACGCCCGCCGAGGAGCTACGGCTCCACGACCCCGTCCCGCACGAGGCGGAGGTGGTCCTCGCCACGCGCGAACACGATCAGGAGCCTGCCAGGGGCCCGCGCCGGCAGCGTGGTTCCCGTAAGCGCAAGGTGTCCCGTCGTGAGCGCCGTGAGATGCGCGCCGAGCGCGGTGTCCACCGGCGCAAGGGCCGCGCCGTCCTGCTCACCGTGATGGGTCTCGTCCTGGCGGTCGGCGCGCTGAGCCTGGCCGAGCTGGCGCTGGAGTCGTCCGGCGACGACGGCGACGCCACCTCCGTACAGGAGGACCGGGCCATAGAGATCGACGGCGGACCGCCGCCGACCGGCCCGACGAAACCCAAGGATCCGGTCCCGGTGACCGGCACGCCCTCCAAATCCACCGGCTCGCCCGGCCCCGGCGGGGACGGCTCGCCCGACCCCTCGGCGTCGGGGACGGGATCCGGGTCGTCCGACGGCGAGGAGTCCCCGGCACCGACGGACTCGGCCGACCCGGGCGACGGGCCGGACCCGGGCGACTCGCCCGGTCCTACGGGCTCCATCCGTCCCCCGGCCGACCCGAGCACTCCCGGCCGGCCGAATCAGCCCTCGTCGCCGCAGTCCTCCACCTCCTCGGCGCCCCCGGCGGAGGATGATGACGACGACGGCTGCGTCCTGTTGATCTTCTGCTTCTGAGGGCAGGGCAGGGCAGGGCAGGGCAGGGCGCGGCGGTCACTGCCCGGCGTCGGCCCCCAGCATCCGCTTCAGCAGATCCCGCAGCACCGTCCGCTCGGCCACCGAGAGGTCCGCCAGCGGTTCCCGCGCGAAGTTCAGCCCGTCCCGCAGCTGACGCGCCGTGCTCCGCCCCTTCTCCGTGGGCGCCGCGAGCTTCACCCGCCGGTCGGAGGGGTCGGGGCGGCGCTCCACCAGGCCGCGCGACTCCAGCCGGTCCACGATCCCCGTGACGTTCGACGGCTCGCATTTCAGTTTCTGTGCGATCCGGCGCATGGGCATGGGTTGAATGGAGAGCAGCCCCAGTACCCGTGCCTGCGCGCCCGTGAGGGAGTGCTCCGCCGCCGCGTGGTCGTACTCCTCGTAGTAGCGCGCCACGACCGTGCCGATGAGTTCGACGACTTCGAGGGTCAAGGGGTCCGTGTGCTCAGCCATACGCAGCAGAGTACCCGTTTACTTGACAACATGAAATATCGAGGGGCATGGTTGTTTCAGGTAGTGAAGCTTTAGTCGAGGAGGCACCGCACCCATGACCGTTCTTCCCGCGTCCGGCCGCGAATGGCATCTTGTCGCCCGCCCGCACGGCTGGCCGAAGCCCGAGGACTTCGCCCTGCGCGAGGCCCCCGTGGCCGAGCCGGGCGAGGGCCGGGTCCTCGTCCGCAACAAGCACTTCTCGGTCGACCCGTACATGCGCGGCCGGATGAACGACGTGAAGTCGTACACCCCGCCGTACCAGCTCGACCACCCCATGGACGGCGCCGCCGTCGGTGAGGTCGTCGCCTCGAACGCCGAAGGCTTCGCGGTCGGCGACCATGTGCTGCACGGGCTCGGCTGGCGGGAGTACGCGCAGGTGCCGGCCAAGTACGCCACGAAGATCGACGCCTCGCTCGCGCCGCTCAGCGCCTACCTCGGCGTCCTCGGTATGACGGGCCTCACCGCCTACGCCGGGCTCTTCGAGACCGCCTCCTTCAAGGAGGGCGACGCCGTGTTCGTCTCCGGCGCAGCCGGCGCCGTCGGCAACCAGGTGGGCCAACTGGCCCGCATCAAGGGCGCGTCGCGGGTCATCGGGTCGGCGGGATCCGACGAGAAGGTCAAGCTTCTTACGGAGGAGTACGGCTTCGACGCCGCCTTCAACTACAAGAGCGGCGGCTCGGTCAAGGAGCAGCTCAAGCAGGCCGCGCCCGACGGCATCGACGTCTACTTCGACAACGTCGGGGGAGAGCACCTCGAAGCCGCGCTCTCCTCGTTCAACCTGCACGGCCGCGCCACCATCTGCGGAATGATCTCGCAGTACAACAGCACCGAGTCCACCCCCGCCCCGCACAACCTCGCGCTGGTCATCGGCAAGCGGCTGCGCCTCCAGGGCATGCTCGTCAACGATCACCGCGCCCTCATGCCGCAGTTCGTCAAGGACGTCTCCGGCTGGCTCGCCTCGGGCGAGCTCAAGTACCAGGAGACGTCGGTCGAAGGTATCGAGAAGGGCTACGACGCCTTCCTCGGGCTGCTCCGGGGCGAGAACACCGGAAAGATGATCGTCACCCTCGACTGATCGTCACCCTCAACCGACCGCCGTCCGACCCACGGCGACCGACCCTCAGCCGTTAGGCTCGTGCCAGGCCGTCGTGGTCCGTGGGCGCGAGCCGCGACGTACAAAGAAGAAGGAACCCCGAATGACCATCCAGAAGATCGACTCCCTCTACACCGCCGTCGCCACCGCGGAGAACGGCCGTGACGGCCGCGTCTCCTCGGACGACGGCCAGCTCGACGTCGTCGTCAACCCGCCCAAGTCGATGGGTGGCAGCGGCGCCGGTACGAACCCGGAGCAGCTTTTCGCCGCCGGTTACAGCGCCTGCTTCCAGAGTGCGCTCGGCGTCGTGGCCCGTAAGGAGAAGGCTGACATCTCCGGCTCGACCGTGACCGCCAAGGTCAGCATCGGCAAGACCGAGGCCGGCGGCTTCGGACTTGAGGTCGAGCTGGAAGCGTCCATCCCGAACGTGGACGCGGCCACCGCGAAGGACCTGCTGGAGAAGGCGCACCAGGTGTGCCCCTACTCCAACGCCACACGCGGCAACATCAAGGTCGAGCTGTCCGTCGTCTGACGGACCGTCCGGCCGTCGGCCGTCCAACCGGCCGATCGCACGACTGACCGTACGGCCGCTCCATAGCCACGCGAAGGGCCGCACCCCCACGAGCGGGGTGCGGCCCTTCGTGCGCGCGCCTCCTACGGAAGCCGGTTCAGCAGCGCCCTGCCCACCTGGGCGAACGAGCCCTTCGGGTGGTCGCGGAACAGCGGCTCGGTGCCGAACAGCGTGACCGGCGCCCCGGCCGCCGACGTACCGCTCACGATCGCCGCCTGTCCTGCCGCGGCCTGCGGACCGCCCGTGCCGTCCTCATTCGCGCGCCAGTGGCCCGAGACGAGCGGGTTGCCGCCGCCGTACGACTGCTCCGTACGCACGCCCTTGCCGAGCGCGGTGTACCAGATCGGCGAGTAGACGAACGAGTGCGGCTGCGTGCCACCGGTGATCGGTCCGGGCGTGTTGAGCACCCGCACCACGCCGTTGGCGTTCCCGTTGCCCCGCACCGGCGTTGCCGTCAGCAGCGCGGCCTCGGCGTTGAACGTCGCACCGCCGGAGCCCAGCGCCACCACCGTGGCGCCCCCGGCGAGGAACTCACCGAGCGCCGCGCGGGCGGTCTCGTTGAGCGCCTTGTGGCTCAGCCCCGTCGACACGTACAGCGCGTCGGCCTTCGACCAGTCGAAGCCCGCGTTGGCCGTCGCCGTCGACACGGGCAGCACCTCGAAGCCCATCTCGCGCAGCGCGAACAGCTCGCCCGAGTTGACCGCCGCGGCGACCGTCGTACGACGCAGCGCCGCGACGCCCTTGTCCTTCGTGGCGGTGAAGACGACGCCGTAGCGGTCGGCCAGGATCTCGGCCTTCTTACGGGCCGACGACGGCACGATCGCCGCGCCGTCCGCGGTCCTGCGCACCTTCACGCCCTGCGCGAGCAGGGAGTTGACGGCGGCGAACTCCTTCGGGTCGTCCAGCCGCAGCTTCAGGTCGCCGTTACGGGCCACCGAGCCGACCGGAGAGGCCGCGTTCACCTCGCGCCCGGAGAAGTCCAGCCCGCCCCGCTGGACCTTGGTGACGTTCGCACCCCACAGCAGCCCGAGGCTCCAGCCCGAGATGTCGTACATCGACGACACGTCGGCGCTGATGTCCCGGCCCTCGTCCAGGATGACGTTGGCGATACCGCGCTTGGCCTGCTCCATGTCGACCACGTACGAACCGGCAGGGTAGCTACGGCCGGCCACCTTGAAGCTCTTACGGGCCTGCTCGACCTTCACGTCGTTGGCTATGAGGTGGTCGACGAGCCGGGCGGCGGCCGAGGCCGACCGCTGGCCGTCGCCGGCCGGGATCACGTACGCGCGCGGGAAGTCGGTCGTGTAGATGTCCTCCGGACCGATGCCGGGCACACCGGGCACCGTCTCCTCGGAGATGACCCGCTGCTTCTCGCCCGCCACACCGCGCCGGAACGTCTCGATCTGGTCGGCGATCAGGGTCTTGCGGTTGTCCAGCGCGAAGTCGAGCGTGGAGCGCATCGCGGCGCCCGCGACGTCCGTGTTGATCGCGGACCTGCGGCGCAACTCCTCGACGGGCAGGGTGTTGTAGTCGTTGTTGTTGACCCGCATCGGGATCTCGATGGTGTGCGAGGCGACCGCGCCCTGGAACGCCATGTACTGCGGGGTGAAGATCGGCGGCCAGTCGTCCCAGCCCTCCTCCTGGTCCCGGAAGGGGATGACGGGCGGCTCGACGCCGTCCTTCTCGGACGTGTAGCCGAGGTCGTTGACCGCCTCCTCCATACCGAGGGCGTTGGCGTAGGAATTCTTGAGGAACAGGTCGTACTCGTAGTTCTCGCCGTGCGGCGGCGTCGTCGGCTCGATCAGCGTGCCGTTGACGTACCCGTGCAGATCGAGCATGACCGCCGGCTGCTTGTCGACGGCTATCTGCCGGATCGCGCGCGCCTCCGGCTGCGAGGCGGTGATGAAGTCGCGGTTGAGGTCGATACCGTTGCCGTTGGCACGGGTTCCGGCTATCCGGCCGTCCGGGTTGGCCGTGACGTTGAGATGGATCCGGCTCGTGGCCAGCAGCTTCTTCGTACGGCTGTCCTTGGCCTTCGCCAGCTCCTCGATGAGCTTCAGGGCCGCGTCGGTGCCCTCCCACTCATTGCCGTGGATGTTGTTGTTGATGAAGACGGGAGTCTTGTAACTCTCCTTGATGCGCTTGTCCTTGGCGGCCGACGCGGGGGAGTTCTCGATGCGCTCGCGCATCCGCTCCTGCTCGGCGGCCTCCTTCGCGCTCTCCGGGGCCGTGACCGTCACGAGATACAGGTCGTGCCCGCCGGCCGACCGGCCGGTGACCTCGACACTGACCCGATTGCCCAGCTCCTGAAGGGCGTTGAGACGCGGAGCGAGCGCGTGGTACGGCGCCAGGCCCAGCTTGATGGCCTTGTCGGCCGGGTTCTCGGGCAGCGTGTCGAGGACGTTCCGGCGCGGGTAGCCGCCGTCCTTGCGCAGACCGAGGGAGGTCTTGCCCACCGAGGAGAGCGCGGCGGCACCGGCCGAGGGCAGTGCGGACGAGGCCACGCGGCTGTCCGTGGTGCCGCCCTCCCGTACCGGGTGCGACGAGCGGTCACCGTCGGCGCCGGGGGCGGCGAGCGCGGGCAGCGGCGCGAGCATCAGGGCGGCGGTGGCCGTGGCGGTGGCGAGCAGAACGGGTCTGGGCATCCCCATGCGGATGTACCTCCGGGTCGTGCGGGGGGCGATCGTTCGGTTCAATAGGCAGGTCATACCGGTTGAACGTGTCAACAACAAGGGGTGCTCGGACTCTCATCCGTCCCGCCCGCACCATGGAACCGACCGGGAACCACCCCGAAACAGCCGTGGAACAACCCCGATAGGGTGACGGCATGGGTGATCTCGGTGTGGGCTTCGGCTACTTGGTGAAAGGCCAGCGCTGGGTCGGCGCACACGGCAGATGGCTGGGCTTCGGGCTGCTGCCCGGACTGGTGACCCTCGTGCTGTACGCGGCGGCGCTCGTCGGCCTGCTCTACGGCGCCGACGACCTGACGGCCTGGGCGACGCCCTTCGCCGACGACTGGTCCTCGCTGTGGCAGGGGCTGTTCCGCGGGTTCCTCACCGTGCTGCTCTTCGCGCTCGTGCTGTTCGTCGCCGTGATCACCTTCACCGCCGTGACCCTGCTGGTCGGGCAGCCCTTCTACGAATCGCTGTCCGAGGCCGTGGACCGGTCGGAGGGCGGCGACGTACCGGAGTCGGGTCTGCCGCTCTGGCGCGAACTGTGGATCTCCGCGCGGGACAGCCTGCGGATCCTGGGACGGGTGGTGCTGTACGGCGTCCTGCTCTTCGCCCTCGGTTTCATCCCCGTCGTCGGCCAGACCGTCGTCCCCGTGCTCGGCTTCTGCGTGTCCGGCTTCTTCCTCACGGAGGAACTCACGGCGGTCGCGATGCAGCGACGCGGTATCGAACTCAAGGAACGCCTCCCGCTGTTGCGCCGCCGCCGGCTGCTCACCGTGGGCTTCGGGGTCCCGCTGACGCTCGCCTTCCTGGTGCCGTTCGTCGCGGTGTTCCTGATGCCGGGCGCGGTGGCGGGAGCGACGCTGATGGCTCGCGACCTGACGGGGGAGGGCGCGGGCACCGGCCCTGCGGACCCGGCGACGCTGCGCTTCAACACGGCGCCGGGGCAGGCCGGTTCGCCCCTCACCGGTGGTACGGCTCCGGCACCCGGCCGCTCCGGCGCGGCGCCCGAGGTCCCGCGCGACTGGTGAACGCGGTCATCGGCCGGGTCGCGCGGCTCACCGGGCGGGCCCGGTGAGCCGCTCCGGTCCCCGCCCTACGACTCCTCCGCCGCCACCCGCACGATGGTGCGAAGCTGCGCCGTGATGTCCTGCCTGTTCTGTACGAAGACCGGATCCGACACCGTCCCGGTCGCCGGGTCGGTGTTGCCCGGCCCGAACTGGAGCACCGGCGTGTGGACATGGCCGCCCGGGATGTCGAGCCCCAGCCGGTCACGCAGCAGCGTCGCCCGGTAGGCGATCTCGTTCGACAGATAGTCCCCGCCGCCACCGGCGCGGGCCGCCGAGCCGGGCGTCGGCCCGTCCGGGCGTACGACGGGGGCGGTGGCGCCCGCCGGGATCTCGGTGACCGACGTGTTGTCGTACACCGGGAAACGCCCCGTGTCGGCCGCCACGATGCCCGCGTAGGGCAGCGTGGTCTTCGTCCACTGGGGCTGGGTGGCCGGGTCCTTCACCGGTACGAGCCCGGTCTCGGACACGTTTTCGTTGTCGCCGAAGCCGCCGCGCCAGGCGCCGTTGTACCGCTCGACGTCGATGCGCCCCACCCGTCCCTGACTGACCGTCACGAAAAGGTCGGCGCGCGGCAGCGCACGGCGCAGGGCGCGTTCGACCGTGCCGTCGGCGAAGTCCCCCCAGCGGACCGGGAACACGGCGGTCTCGACGCGCGCCGGTCCGTCGGCCGTACTGATGACCGTGCCGTCCAGCGCGAGCGCGACCGCCCCGGACGGGTTGCTGATCCGGATGTCCCGGTCCAGCGTGAACGGGTCGAAGCCGGTGACCACGATCCGCTTGACGCCCTTCGCCCGGTCCCGCGCCCGCTCCTTGCCCCGGTCCGTCATCGAGTCCTGGCCGCGCGACGCGCTCTCCAGCCGCTCCAGCAGCCGTACGCCCGCCGCCTCGGAGAGCCCGGACTCCGCGTGCCACGCGCGCAGTTCACGGGTCATGGCCAGCCGCGCCCAGTACAGCGGCCTGTCGTCGTCCCGGCTCAGCTCACCGCCCGCCGGACCCCGCCCCTGCGCGCGGTCCACCGCCCGCTGCCACAGCTGTTCGCCATGCCGTACGGCCGCGCGCTCCGCCTGCGCGTACGAGCCGGCGCCGCGCAGCGACGTCGCGAACGCCGGGGCGACCCCGTCGAAGCCGCTGTCGTCGAGTATCCGCCGGGGCACATCCCCGTCGAGACGCCCCTCCTCGACCGTGACCGCGGGGGCGCCGACGGCGGCCGTGGCCTGTGGGGGAGGCGCCACGGCGACCAGTGCGGCCGATGCGAGCAGTACCAGTCCGAGCCGGCCCTTGTTGCCGGTGGTGCGCACGAGTCTCACGGGAGTCCTTCCGTCGGGTGGCGGAAGTATCACCTCCGGTGCCCGCCACCCGCTACCGCGCCCGCCACCCGCTACCGCTCAGGCCCTTCCGCCCCACCCCGCAGCAGCGTCACGAACGCCCGGAACGCCTCCGGCATGTCCACCGACTCCGGTGCGAGCAGCCACTGGTACTGGAGCCCGTCCATCACGGCCACCAGCAGCGGCGCCGTCTGCTCGGGTGTGAGCCCGCTCGGCAGCCGGTCGCCGAACTCGTCACGCAGCACGCCCGCCATGTTGCCCCGTACCTGCACATAGCGGCGGGTGAAGAACTCCCCGGCGGGGTGACCCTCCGTCACACTCTCGCCGAGCAGCGCCGAGAAGGTCTGCACGATCCCGGGCCGCATCGCGTTGTAGTCGACCATCGACGTCAGCAGCTCCAGCCGCCAGCCGTCCGCGCCCCGGCTGCCGCCCCCGGTGTCCCACTGGTCGCGCTCGTCCATGACGGCGAGGAGCAGCGCCTCCTTCGTGGGGAAGTAGTGGAGCAGTCCCTGCTGGGTGAGGCCCACCCGCTCGGCCACCGCGCCCAACGTCGTGCCGCGGTAGCCGCGTTCGGCGATCTCCTCGATGGTGGCGCGGAGAATCTCCGCCCGCCGCTCCGCGCCTCTGGGCCTCGCCATGCAACCGGGTCCTCTCGCCTCGTACCTGTCCGCTCACCGACCGTTGTCCGGACCGTACACGAGTAACAAACCGATAACGAAGCCTACCCGCCTACAGAATCACGGGTCACCATGTAACCGTCCCAAGACGCAGGACACTGACGAGGAGGTACCGCCGTGACCGGCGCACCCATCACCCGGGCCGACCAAGCACGCGAAGCGGCCGTCGAGGCGGCGCTCGGCAAGCTGGATCTGGACGACAAGGCGCGGCTGCTGGCAGGGCAGGACAACTGGTCGCTGCCCGCCCTCCCGGAGATCGGCCTGGCCTCCCTCGTCATGTCCGACGGCCCGATCGGCGTCAGGGGCGTCCGCTGGACCGCCGACGACCCGTCCGTCGCGCTCCCGTCGCCCACCGCGCTCGCCGCCACCTGGGACCCCGAACTGGCCCGCAGGGCAGGCCGGTTGCTCGCCCAGGAGGCCCGCCGCAAGGGCGTGCACGTCCTCCTCGCGCCGACCGTCAATCTGCACCGGTCCCCGCTGGGCGGCCGGCACTTCGAGGCGTACAGCGAAGACCCGTACCTCACCGGCGAGATCGGCACCGGCTATGTCCTCGGCGTCCAGGACGGCGGTGTCGGCACGACCGTCAAACACTTCGTCGCCAACGACGCCGAGACCGACCGCTTCACCGTCGACAACATCGTCGCCCCGCGCCCGCTGCGCGAGCTGTACCTCGCCCCGTTCGAGGCCATCGTCAAGAACGCCCACCCCTGGGGCATCATGGCCGCGTACAACCAGGTCAACGGCCACTCGATGACCGAGCACCGCTATCTCCAGAACGAAGTCCTGCGCGGCGAATGGGGATTCGACGGCTACATCGTCTCCGACTGGCTGGCCGCCCGCTCCACCACCGGCGCCATCCTCGGCGGCCTCGACGTCGCGATGCCCGGCCCCAGGACCGTGTACGGCCAGGCGCTCGCCGCCGCCGTCCGGGCCGGCGAGGTCGAGGAGTCCCTCGTCGACGACGCCGTACGCAACGTGCTGAGGCTCGCCGCCCGCGTCGGCGTCCTCGACAACGCGCCCGCCGTCGTCGCCCCGTCCGCCCTCCCCGCGCCCCTCGACGGCGGCGCACTGGCCCGCGAGGTCGCGCGCCGCTCCTTCGTCCTCGTACGCAACGAGGTACGCGACGGCCGTCCCGCCCTGCCCCTCGACCCGGCCGGCACCCACACCGTCGCCCTCAGCGGCGCCGCCGCCCGCGACGCCCGCATCCTCGGCGGCGGCTCGGCCACCGTCTTCCCGCCGCACACCGTCTCGCCGCTCGACGGCCTCACCGCCGCCCTGCCCGAAGGCACCCTCAGCTACAGCGTCGGCGCCGACCCCAGCGACCAACTCGGCGTCGCCGCCAAGGGATTCGCGCTGCGCGCCGTCTGCCGCGCCGCCGACGGCCGGGAACTGGGCACCACCGACATCCCCTCCGGCATGGTCCAGTGGGTCGGTGCCGACCTGCCCGACGGCGTCGTCTACGACGAACTGCACAGCGTCGAGTTCACCGGCACCTTCACCCCCCGCGAGAGCGGCGACCACACCTTCGGCACCCGCGGCATCGGCCCCCTCGTCCTCACCGTCGGCGGCGAGAAGATCTGGGAGGGCGAGGAGAGCCTGGGGATAAGCACCGACCCGTTCAACGCGTTCTTCGGCGAGCGACTGGCCCGCGCCCAGGTCACCCTCCTCGAAGGCGAGAGCGTCGACGTCTCGCTGCGCCTCACCGTGCCCCGGCTGCCCGGAGCGCCGATGGACGCCGTCGCCTTCTCACTGCTCCATCTCGGCCCGCAGCGCGACCCCGAGGACCTGATCGCCGAGGCCGTCGAGGCCGCCAGGACCGCGGACACCGCCGTCGTCGTGGTCGCGACCACCACGGCCGTCGAGTCCGAGGGCTTCGACCGTACGAGCCTGGAACTGCCCGGCCACCAGAACGCGCTCGTCGCGGCCGTCGCCGCCGTCAATCCGAACACCGTCGTCGTCGTCAACACCGGCTCACCGGTCGAACTGCCGTGGCGTGACGACGTAGCCGCGGTGCTGCTCAGCTGGTTCCCGGGCCAGGAGGGCGGCGCCGCGCTCGCCGACGTCCTCACCGGCGCCGAGGAGCCCGGCGGCCGGCTCACCACCACCTGGCCGGTCGCCCTCGCCGACGTCCCCGTCACCGACACCACGCCCGCCGACGGCCAACTGCACTACACCGAGGGCGTGTTCATCGGCTACCGCGCCTGGGAGCGGGCCGGCACAGCCCCCGCGTACCCCTTCGGCCACGGCCTCGGCTACACCGACTGGGAGTACGAGACGCTGGACGCCACCGCCGACCGGGCCACCGTGACGCTGCGCAACACCGGCGCCAGGCCCGGCCGCGAGACCGTCCAGCTCTACCTCGCTCCCACCCCCGCTCCCGGCGACGTGCCCGACGCGCCCGAGCGCCCGGTGCGCTGGCTGGCCGGCTTCGCCTCCGTCGAGGCGGGCCCCGGCGAGAGCGTCGAGGTGACGATCCCGCTGAGGGCCCGCGCCTTCGAGATCTGGGACGAGCGGGAGAACGCCTGGGCGGCGATTCCGGGCGCGTACGAAATCCAGGCGGGCCGCTCGCTCACCGACCGCAGGCTGAGCGCGCCGGTCCAGCGCTGAACGCCGAGACGTACAGGGCCGGTTCACCGGACAGACCGGTGAACCGGCCGGCCGGGGGTGAACCGGCCGTACCGGGCTCACGCCCTCATCCGGCAGTCGAGAACCCGTACGTCGTCACCGAGGTGAACTCCTCGCCCGGCCGCAGCACCGTGCTCGGGAAGTCCGGCCGGTTCGGTGAGTCCGGGAAGTGCTGGGTCTCCAGCGCGATGCCCTCGCAGGGCCCGAACGGCCCCGCGTCGAAGCCGTCACCGGTGTACAGCTGGATGCCCGGTTCGGTCGTCGTCACCGTCAACAGCCGCCCCGACGCCGGGTCGTACAGCTCCGCCGCGACCACACTCGCCGCACCCGCCGAACACCCTTGCTCCAGAACGAAGTTGTGGTCGTACCCCGACCCCACCTCGCGCGGCTCCCGGAAGTCGAAACGCGTCCCGCCGACCGGCGCCGGCGCGCCCGTCGGCACCGAGTCGCCGTCCAGCGGCGTGAGGTGACCGGCCGCGATCCGCAGCACGTGCCCACCGGCGCGACCACTGCCCGCGCCACCCAGATTCCAGTACGAGTGATTCGTCAGGTTCACCACCGTCGGCGCGTCCGTCACCGCCCGGTAGTCGATCCGCAGCGATCCCGCCGCGTCCAGCGAGTACGTCGCCGAGACCTCCAGCCGCCCCGGGAACCCCTCCTCGCCGTCCGGGCTCACCAGCGACAGCCGCACACCGTGCCCGTCCGCCGCGGGCTCCGCGTCCCACACGCGCTTGTCGAAGCCGCGCTCACCGCCGTGCAGACAGTTGGGCCCGTTGTTGCGCGGCAGCCGGTACGTCCGCCCGTCCAGCGTGAACGTCCCGCCCGCGATGCGGTTCGCGTACCGGCCGATCAACGCGCCGAAGTACGGCGACGGACAGTCGACGTACCCCACGACGTCGTCGAAGCCCAGCACCACGTTGGCGAGGGCGCCGTCGCGGTCCGGCACCTCGACGGACTGGAGGATCCCGCCGTACGTCAGCACCCTCACCCGCACACCGGCCCGCTCCAGGACCCAGCGGTGGACGGGAGTGCCGTCGGGCGCCGAACCGGCGCGCTCGGGCACGGTCACGGGCGCGGGCGGGGCCACGGTCATGTCGTTCACGGTCGACTCGTTCACGGTCGCCGACCCTACGCCGGGGGGTTGGCCGCGACGACGTTGCGGTAGGCGATGTCGGCCAACTTGCCCTGGCCGTTCTTGCTCGGGTGGAACCAGTCCCAGGTGCTCAACTGGTCGCCAGTGAATCGGAAGTCGAAGACGGCCCCGCCGTCGTAACGGCAGCGCAGATCCTTCGCGCACACGTCCTTGAGCACCTTGTTGTACGCCACCACCCGCGCCTGCACCGTGGCGCGCCGCTCCGTCGCCTCGGCCCCCATGTCCTGAGAGTCGCCGAGCATCGAGGAGCAGATCCCCAGCTTCCAGATCTGCCGGCCCAGCGGATTGTCCTTGCCCTCGGACCAGAGCCGCTTCAGATCGGGCACGCTCGCCACGTACACCTGCGTCTTGGGGGCGCCCGCGCGCAGCCGGCGCATCGACTCCTCGAACGACGTCCGGAACTCGTCCACCGGCGTCATCAGGGCCGCCTCGTCCTTGCAGGCGTCGTTGGCGCCCATCATGACCGTGACCAGATCCGGCTTGTGGCCCGCCACCTTCGCCATCTGCGCGGGCAGCTCACCGACGGAGGCGCCCGAGCGCGCGTAGTTCCAGCTGCGGTCCGCGACGCCCGGCTCACCGAGCAGCCGCACCGCGAGGCTGCGCACCCCGTCGTCCGTACCGGTCGCCCAGGACGCCTCGGGGCAGTCGCTGAGTATCCCGCAGGCGTCGAAACCGCGCGTGATCGAGTCGCCGACGGCGGCGAGGGAGGTGGGACTGCGGTCCCAGACCGGCTTCGGCGGGGGAGACTGGCTGGTCTTCGCCTTCGTCCAGTCCGGATCGGCGCCGTCCGACGCCCCGCATCCCGCCAGCGCGACGACAGCGACCAGCAGCCCCGCACAGGCGGCCGCGACGCTCGCGTACGGTGCCCGGCGGCGGTCGCGACTCCCGCCGAGGCGTCGCTCAGCACGTCCCTGGGGGCTCTGAGGCATCGTGTGAACCCTCCGCGTGGGCGTCGTCATGCGTACGGCGGCGTCCTGGCGAGTGAAAGCTTCGCGTATATCGCCCCTGGGACCGACAGTACGGCACCCCCGTGCCCCCCGCGCAAGGTAGCTTTCAGGCGTCGAACGAGAGTCAACAACGCCTTCCGACTCCGGTAAGTTACATCCCGTCACATGCTGTCCGTTTTGCGGGGTTTCACTCTCGATGCTGTTTACTGAGGCCGCTGGGAAAGGCGAACCTCGTCCCACACTGGAGGTCCCGGTGACCACACGTGGTGTTCTGTACGTGCACTCCGCGCCGCGCGCGATGTGCCCCCACGTCGAATGGGCGGTGGCGGGCGTCCTCGGCGTGCGCGTCCAGCTCGACTGGATCAGGCAGCCCGCCTCGCCCGGCACCTGGCGGTCCGAATTCTCCTGGCGGGGCGAGGCCGGCGCCGCGTCCAAGCTCGCCTCCGCGCTGCGCGGCTGGCAGATGCTGCGCTTCGAGGTGACCGCCGAACCCAGTCCCACGGCCGAGGGCGAGCGCTACAGCGCCACCCCCGAGCTGGGCATCTTCCACGCCGTCACCGGCATGCACGGCGACATCCTGGTCCCCGAGGACCGGCTGCGCGCCGCCCTCGCCCGGTCGCTGAGCGGCGAGACGCAGCTCGAGGCCGAGGTCGCGAAGCTGCTGGGCAAGCCGTGGGACGACGAGCTGGAGCCGTTCCGGTACGCGGGCGAGGGCGCCCCGGTGCGCTGGCTGCACCAGGTCGTCTGAGCCGACAACCGGACAGCCGGAGCCGGACAGCCGGGCACTCGGACGTCGCGGTCTCGTTCTACCGTGGGCGCATGGCTGATCAACTCGAAGTAGCTGTTCTCGGCGCGGGCATCATGGGCGCGGCGATGGCTCGCAACATCTGCCGGACCGGGCACGCGGTCCGGGTCTGGAACCGTACCCGCGCGAAGGCGGAGCCGCTGGCGGCCGACGGGGCGCGGATCGCGGACAGCCCGGCGGACGCCGTACGCGGCGCCGATGTCGTCGTCACGATGCTCTACGACGCCGCCGCCACCCTGGAGACCATGACGGCGGCGGCCCCGGGGCTGCGGCCCGGCACGGTCTGGCTCCAGGCGACGACGGCGGGCCTGGACGGGCTCACCCCGCTCGCCGAACTGGCCGGCGCGCACGGACTGGTCTTCTTCGACTCGCCCGTGCTGGGCACCAGGGGCCCCGCCGAGCAGGGGAAGCTCGTCGTCATCGCCGCGGGCCCGGAAGGGGCGCGGGACACCGTCACGTCCGTTCTGGAGGCCGTGGGCGACCGCACACTCTGGGTGGGCGACGACGGCGCGTCCGGGGCGGCGACGCGGCTCAAACTCGTCTGCAACAGCTGGGCCCTGACCCTTACCCACGCGACGGCCGAGGCACTGGCCCTGGCAAAGGGGCTCGGCGTGGACCCACAGGGGTTCCTGGACGCCGTCGCGGGCGGCGGGCTCGACTGCGGCTACCTCCGCCTCAAGTCGTCGGTGATCCTCGACGACGACTACACACCGAGCTTCGCCCTCACCACGGCCGCCAAGGACGCCCGCCTCATCGTCGCGGCGGCCGAGGCGGAAGGCGTCCGGCTGGACGTCGCGGAGGCGGGCGTGAACCGCTTCACCCGCGCGCTGGCCCAGGGCCACGGCGCCGAGGACATGGCGGCGACGTACTTCGCGAGCTTCGACGACTGACCTCACAGCCGCCGGGACCGCCGAAACGCCGAGACCACCGAACGCCGGAGGCCCGGGGCCCCGGGGCGGCGGGGGCCCGGCCGACCGCC
>NZ_JBHUUW010000047.1:0-4412 GCF_042670825.1 Streptomyces sp. NPDC057137
TGCCGGTCGTACAGGTCCGAGAACGCTCTTCCGGAGAGTCGCCCGGCCAGTCGTGCGCCGACCGGGACAGCGGTAGTCGGTTCCTGGTCCTGGACGGGATGCGTCATGCGATCCACCTGCCGCGGGTCCGTGTGATCAGGTCCGCCGGGGGCAGGGGCGCTCTCTGCACCATAGACCTCCGCAACCCCCATGGCTACCACGCGGTTTGAGGGCCCGACGCCGGCAGCGGCCGGCTCGGTCACCGTGCTCTGACCGGGCAGTCGGGGCAGGGGTCGGACACTGCCTCTTCGCCACATGGCTTCGTTCACAGGGAGGCGGTTCCCCGCGCGGAGGCAGGGCGGCTCACACGCGCAGCTTCTCCGAAAGAAGTTGAGGAGGCTTTTCAGCAACAACGCTGCGGGCAACCGGCCTTCGACTGAACAGTGGTGACTGGGGGAGCGGTGGCGGCGAAGAAGACGTTCCGGTACGACGGCGACGGCGACGGCGACGACCACGACGCCGTCCCGGACCGGGGAGACGCACACATCAGCGGCGGCTGCTCCGGCAAAGCATCAGGCTCAGAATCAGGATCGGCCGCACGGACATTTCGCCGGGCTCTGGAGCCGGTCCGGTCTTGGGGAATGGGCCTGTTCCGCCACTGCGTCCGAGGAATCACCTCGTCCGGCCCGGAGCGCGACGACCTGCTTCTCCAGGGAAAGGGTGTGACAGCGGCAGTCGTCGCCTGGTCCCTGGCCAATTGGCTGCTGCCGTCGACCGTGACAACTTTCGCTCCTTTCACCGCACTTCTGATACTGCAGGTCACGATCTACCAGTCTCTACGTGACTGCATCCAGTACCTGACGGCCATGCTCCTCGGCGCCGCCTTGGCCGCGGGACTGGGAGCAACGGCCGGCGTTCACGCGTGGAGCCTCGCCGTGCTGATCCTCTGTGCCCTGGCGATCGGCAAGACCCAGCGGCTGGGCTACCAGGGAACCCAGGTGTCCGTGATCGGCATCTTTGCCTTCTCAGCAGGCCACGGGAGCCTTTCCTACATCGGTCATCTCGTCGCCTCGGTGGCCATCGGGGCGGCTTGTGCGATCACCGCGCATCTGGTTCTCGCGCCCGTCCGGCGAACCTCACGCTCCCGGCGCGCGGTCGAGCAACTCTCCACGGAGGCCCAGCAAGTCCTCACCCTGCTCTCCGTCGCGACAGCCGGCGAGGAACCGCTCAGCGAGAAGGACTGCAAGGAATGGGTCCGGCAGTGCATCCGGATTTCCGCCGAAGTCGACCGTGTCAGGGCTGTCATCGACGACGAGAGGGAGAACTCCCGGCTCAATCCCCGGCCGGCCCACCCCGGAGCCCACCGCCTGCTCACCCGCACCCACCCCACCATCACGATCGTGGACAGGTCCCTGTGGCACATCCAGTCCATCGTCCGCAGCCTCTCCTACGCCGCCGGTGGGGACTGCGACGTACTGCCCCGCGAATTCCTCCTGCCCTACAGCGATCTGCTGAGCCGGACCGCCCGCATCATCCAGCAGATCGTTCAGCAACGGGACGACACCGCCGGTCTCACAGCATCCTTGAGCGACGCGTGGTCCCGATACCGGGAGCTGGAGACCGGCAGCCACCACACGCCCGACGGGCCGCCGGCCCAAACGGCGCTGCGCGGCTCCCTCATCACCGACGTCGGCCGCCTCCTGAACGAACTCCACCAAGCGCTTCCCGAAGCACCTGTGAGCCCGAACAGCCTCGCGGCTCCCTGACCATCCCGCGGTCGGCGTCTGCCGTGGGCGCGCGGGCATCCGCCGTGCCGGGGCAGTGGACCGGGCGCGACAGCGGCCCACGCTGGAACCCGTCACCGTCATCAGCAGCCCCGGACACACCATCTTCCACCTGACACTCCCCGGCTGACATCGGTCCTGCCCCGTCACCGCGCCAGGGCCCGTCCTCCAGCTCACAGCCCAGGCGAATCCACCAGCAGGGCCACACCCGCAGTGATCACGAGACGCACCGCCATTACCACTCGGGAAGCGCTGCCGTTGGGTATGCGTGTCAGCCACGGTGTGCCGAGCACCGCGCCCCGTACTCACGCCCCTCCCGTACTCACGTCCTCCGAGGAGTTCTCTGCCGTGTGGCACGACATGCTGACCATTCAGATTCCGATCGCGGAGAAGATCATCCGCACGGTCGCGGTCTACGCCATGATCGTGGTTCTGTTCCGACTGTCCGGGAAACGCGGTCTCGCGGGCGTGAACACCTTCGACGTTGTGGTGATCTTCCTGCTGTCGAACGTGGTGCAGAACGCGGTCATCGGTCCGGACAACAGCTTTCTCGGCGGAGCGGTCGGAGCCGTCACGCTGATGGTCGTCAACGCCGCGGTGACCCGATGGCTGGCCCGCGATCCACGGGCCGCGAGGCTGCTTGAAGGAACGGCCACCGTCGTCGTGGCGAAGGGCAAACTCAGAGAACGGGCTCTGCGGCGCCTGGCCCTGCGACCTTCCGAGATCGAGCACGCGGTCCGTCTGCAGAACGGCGACGGCATCAGCGACATTGCCGAAGGCCGGCTCGAACCGGACGGGCAGTTGATCCTCACCCTCAAGACCGCACAGCAGGGTGCCACCCGCGATGACATCGAGGCGTTGCGGGCCCGGCTCGCCTCGATCGAGGATCTGCTGACAGTCCTCGTCGCCCGCCGCCACGACGGCAAAGGATCATGACCACTCGCCCCGTGCCCATCCCGCCGGTCTTGGCGGCCATGCTCTGCGAGTAACGCAAGAAGTTCGGCGCGGCCAAGGACGGTCGGCTGTTCCGTGCCAGCCGTGGCGGTCACGTGGCGCCGGCGGAGGTCGCACGTCTGGCGGGCCACAGCATCGCGGTCCTCTTCCGCTTCTACGTCAGAGTCATCCACGGCAGCCAGAGCAGGACCAGCGCTCAGATCGAGCGCGCTCGCGACGCTACGGACGACCAGGCCGAGAGCCCGGATCCGGCCTGAATCTGGAACACAAATGGACCACTAGCGCTGGTCAGAGGTGGGATACAGGCGGGACAGGACGAGACAGACACAAACGGAAGGGGTGTCTCCAATTCGGAGGCACCCCTTCTGATCTGCGCAAACCCTGACCTGCGCGGTGGGTGTGGGATTTGAACCCACGGTGACATCGCTGCCACGACGGTTTTCAAGAGGATCCAGCGGCCGGACGGCGTACGCCGCTAACCTGCATCGATCCCCCAGCATCGGCCATCGCACCGACCTTTGGGGGACGCCTGGGGGAGAGCAACCCTCAAGTCGAGGTGCTGTCGCCCTCGCGACGAGCCGAGGGGAGGAGAAGATCCCGCTCCGGATGCTTCTCTCCAGAGACCTTCCCCTGCACCCCGAGGTCCACCCGAGCCGCCTCGTGGAACTCGTTGATCCCCCGGAATGCCACACGGTGCAACTCCCGCCACTCCTCCAAGGTGCCAGTGGTCTTCCCGGTTGCCTGCCAGTCGATCGCGCGGATGGCGCTGTGCAGCTCGTGAGCGGCCTCTACGACGTCATCGCCACCGAGCAGCATGACTTGCTCGAACGACTGCCCCCGCAAGCGCTCGGCCTCGGCCAGGTCCGCGACCATCTCCGTCTCAGATGCCTCGCTCCTGCGAATCCCTTCCCGATGCTCGTACAGCCGCACCGCCAGGAAGATGCCAGCCCGCACCCGATCCACATACCCGCCGTACGCGTCCAGCTTCCGGTCATCCCACCGCGTCAACAGCTCCCGCCGATGCCGGCTCCGCTCCATCACGAAGTTGGTCAGATGCGTCGTCAACGCACCGAGCAACACCGCGGCGACAGTGACAAGTTGCTCGCCGGTCCCCAACCCATCCCCCAGAGACAGAAGTCATCTACATCTCTAGAGGATCTTAGGAGCGCGACCGGTCAGTCGGCAGAGCAAGGGCCCAGGACCTTTGCAAGGTTCGTTCCAGAGGACTCTCAACTCGTGAAGAGCTTCCTCCTGGATCGCTCCAGAACTGGCCGGATCTCTCACGTCGGCGCCGGTGGAGTGGACGTTTCAACGCTTGTGGGCCGATCGAAACGGCACGTCCTAGTTACGGCGACCGGGATCTGGTGGTATGCCTCGGCTACGGCGAGACGAGCAGTCGACGCAACGAGTAGGTCGGGCTGACAGCAAACTAGGACTTGTCGTCGATCTCTCGAAGCCAGTCACGACAGTTAGCAGCCCAGGTCTCGTTGCTGAGGGCTTCGTAGGCCTGCTGGGCTTCTGCGTAGAGAAGACGGGCTTCCCTGTACTCGCCCGTGAGCCGGTGGGTGTGAGCGATGCCGGTCAGCGCGCTGGCCCGGCCGAGGCGGTTGCCAACAGCAACGGCCAGGTCCAAAGCCTCGCGGTATCGCTCACGGGCTTCCCTGTACTCGTCCTGGAGCCGGTGGGTGTCGGCGA
>NZ_JBHUUW010000047.1:4511-62490 GCF_042670825.1 Streptomyces sp. NPDC057137
ATGCCGGTCAGCGCGCTGGTCTGGCCGAGGCGGTTGCCAACAGCAACGGCCAGGTCCAAAGCCTCGCGGTATCGCTCACGGGCTTCCCTGTACTCGTCCTGGAGCCGGTGGGTGTCGGCGATGCCGGTCAGCGCGCTGGTCTGGCCGAGGCTGTCGCCAACAGCAACGGCCAGGTCCAAAGCCTCGCGGTATCGCTCACGGGCTTCCCTGTACTCGCCCTGGGCGAGGTGGGTGTCGGCGATGCCGGTCAGCGCGCTGGTCTGGCCGAGTCGGTCGCCAACAGCAACGGCCAGGTCCAAAGCCTCGCGGTATCGCTCACGGGCTTCCCTGTACTCGTCCTGGGCGAGGTGGGTGTGAGCGATGCCGGTCAGCGCGCTGGTCTGGCCGAGTCGGTCGCCAACAGCAACGGCCAGGTCCAAAGCCTCGCGGAGCAATTCGTCTGCCGGAACATTCCGCTCGTTGTAGCGGAGCCAGCGTCCTGCCTCGATCGCCAAGCGCTGGGCCCGGTCCCAGCCTTCGTTCAGCGCTGCCGTTGCCGCTGCCTCCAACTCAGAGGATCTGGACCGCAGCCAGGCGACCGCGTCGGAGGGATCACCGAAGCGCGTGGTTCCCGCCTCTGCCTCCCGCTCGGCAGTAGCCCCGAAGAGCGAAAGGTGCGCGGCCGAGAGCTGTGCCAAGAGATGCGCGTACAGCAGGCCGCGGGCCTGGTGGCGGTGTGCGGCTGCCTTCGGTTCTGCCACGGTTCTGGCGTGAGACAGGAAGAGGTCGTGGAAGGTGACGCCGGTCGGGCCCTCTTGCAGCAGGTGGCTCTTCATCAGCCGGTCCAGACGGAGTTTGGCCGCACCGGCGGTGAGCAACATCATCGCGGCGATCGAGTCGGTCGAGTATTCGCGTCCGGGGTGCCAGGCGCAGTGCCAGAGGGTCTCGCGGAGGTCGGCAGGCAAACGATCGTAGGAGGCGCGGAAGGCCAGCCGTACCGCAACCTCTGCTCGGGGCACCTCAAGGAGAGGATTGGGCCCGCCCATCGCGTCGAGCATCTCGGTCGTGCTCTTGCCGTAAAGGAACGCTCCCACTGTGCTCAAGGCCACGGGGAGGTAGCCGCAGCGCCGCGCGAGCTGGGCGAGTTCGCCGCGCTCTGCACGGATTTCCGGTACGCCGGGCTCGGGACGGGCCAGGTTCTTGAGTAGTTCGATCGCGGCCTGCTCGGGAAGCCCTGTGAGGCTGATCTTGCGGTCGGCGTCGATGTCCTGGTTACGGCTGGAGACAAGAGTGAGACAACGGGCGTTCTGGCCTGGAAGCAGGGGGCGGATCTGGCCGGCGTCATGGGCGTTGTCCAGCAGAAGCAGGACTCGGCGGCCGGCCAGCCATGATCGCCATTCCTCCTGTCGAGCGTCTGGGCTCGCCGGGATCTTGGGGTGGCCGATCAGGCTGAGCAGTGATTCGAGAGCCTCATCGGGGTTGCGCGACTCTCGGATCTCCGGTTCGAATCCGTGCAGATTGATCTCCAGTTGGCCGTCCGGGAACTGATCCTTCAGGCGGGCCGCCGCCTGGGAGAGCAGTTCGGATTTTCCGATGCCGCCCATTCCGTGCACGAGGCAGATCGCCGGGCGGCCGTCGGGCGCCAGTACCTCGTCGCCGAGGGCCATCACTTGGGCGAGTTCGCTCTCGCGGCCCACATAGAGTGCCGCAGGTGCAGTGAGGGACGTGGGCCCAGGGGCGCGGGCGAGAGTGGGGGTGGGGGGAGCCAGCGTACCGGCGTATGCCCGATTCGGCGCCAGCACGATGTCGCCACCGTTGTTGCGAGTGCCGATCTGCGGCTCGGGCAGCAGCGGATCGGCGGCGCGTTTCACGCTCAGCCTTTGTCGCAGGTAGCTGTAGCCGGTGGCCACGGTCAGCAATTCCCGATGCTCGCCAAGGTGTTTGTTCGGATCGCCCGGTACCGGGCCGACGGCACCACCCTCAAGTAAGGCGAGCAGCTCACCCGTGAAGGAGCTGTACGTCGCCCCCGGCGGGCACATCGCTGGCTCGGCGCCCGATGCGGCGGTGAGCACGCAGGTGCCGTCCATGTCTGCGAGGTTGATGAGGCTTTCCCCGGCGGCGGCCGGGCGCACTCCGGACATCCGGCCGTCGAGGGCCCGGCCCGCGTAGCAGCAGTCGAGGATGACGAGTTTGCGGGCGGCGGGCGAGTTCAGAACGGCTTCGCTGACGTACTCGTAGTCGATCCACTGATAGAGGCGGTCCAGACGAGAGGAGGGAAGCCCGAGGTAGAGCCGCGAGGCATGGTCGGGGTCCCAGTGGCCGTGGCCAGCGTAGTAGACCAGCAGTGTGTCCCTCGCGGTGGCTGCGACCTCCCACAGCTCGTCGAGAAGGGGTACGGCCGCGACGGGTTGCGGACGGGACAGGCAGTGTTCGTCCGGGAGGTTCCAGCCGTCCGGTCGACGGAGGAAGTCGTACAGGGCTTCGATGTTGCCTTTGACTCCGCCCAAGTCGCCGAGCTGGGAGTACGCGTGCGCGCCTATTAGAATGGCACGCGAAGCGCCCCGCTCAGGAAGGGTCACGAAGGCTCCCCCGCGTCTGGGGCAGGCTCCGCGCTCGTCTCTCCCTCAGCCAGTGAATGGATCAACCGCTCGATATCTTCCACAGAACCACCACTCACCGTCACCGGAGTGCCGTTGAGCATAAGAGTCACGCTCGTCGGCGTACCACCACCGCCAGCCCTTGCCCGCCGACCCTCGAAGAACGCGGCCAGGCTGACGGCCAGGGAGCCGTACGCCGCTCCGTTTGTCAGTACGGCGTTGAGCACGTCGAACGCGCTCATCTGGCCACCGGTCTGCCGCGCGTTCAGACGCAACGGGATACGTTTGCTGGCCGGATGACGGCGCAGGTGTGAGTGGAGTTCGATGAGCGCGGGCGAGTCGCTTGGAACGGCAATCTGGATTTCCATACGCGGCTGGCCCCCGAGGTAGTGCGGTAGTTGATCGCAGCGCTGCTGCGGACAACTATCCTCCCCTGGAGGGGTATTCGAGCGCCATAGAGGCACGCGGGGACTGCACGGCAGCCGGAGACCCGCCTCCGGCGACGTGGCAGCAACGCACAGCGCCAGCCTTGGTTGCTCTCACCCATCCGGCCGAAGTGGTGACCGCGCGGGAGCAGCGGCGACCGTCGCGGATCAGGCGCCGGCCCTTGTCGCGCCCGTCCGCCAGCTCGGCTGTTGAGCTTCCGCATCCGGGGCAGCGACCAGAATCGTCGGGCACCGTCGCGGACGAGGTAGAAGATCACGCGCGATTCTAAGCGATGCCGGGCGGCACCGTTCGAGTAGATACAACAAAAGGGACCGTCACATGAGTAGCGGCACTTCAAATGCAGTCGTCGTCCTGCTCAACGCATACGTGCGCCACGCCCCCGGCTCCCTTGGGAAGGCCTCACTGGCCACGCGCTACCTGAATCCGCAGCTACGAGAGGGCCCACGGCAACGGGTCGTGCGGTCGCGGTTCGGAGCGCGGTTTGCCGTGGATACTCAGGATCTGATTCAGCGCTATCTCTACATGTTCGGCGTGTGGGAGCCGCACATGACGCGGTGGTTGCAGGGTCGGCTAGGGCCAGGGGACACGTTCATCGACGTTGGCGCGAACATCGGGTACTACAGCGTGCTCGCCGCGCAACTCGTCGGGAACGGAGGCCGGGTGGTGGCCATCGAGGCGTCGCCGGCGTTCCATCAGAAGCTTCAGCAAGAGGTGCGGCTCAACAACTGGGGCAACGTGCGTGCGGTGAACGGCGCCGTCTCCGATGAGCGGAAGATGCTGACGTTCGTGCTGGCCAGCTCGGCGAACATGGGCGCGAACAGCATCGTGCCGTACGAGGGGCCGGCAGAGTCGTCGTTCGAGATCGAGGCACTTCCGCTGCCGGAGATCCTGACGCCGGACGAGGTTGCGAGCGCGCGGATCATCAAGATTGACGTCGAGGGGGCGGAGGGGCCCGTCGTACGCGGGCTGGCGCCCATGCTCGACAAGCTGCGGCCAGACGCCGAGATCACTGTCGAGGTGACCCCCGATCGCATGGCTCAACTAGGCGACTCGGTCGAGGAGTTGCTGACGACCATGCTCGAGCACGGGTTTCACGTCTACCGGCTCGCCAACAACTACGCACCCGAGTCCTACCCTGCGGCAATTCGCGGGCCGCGTGTATTGCCAGTGCGCTGGCGGGGGCCGGTTGTCGAAGAGAGTGATCTGGTCTTCTCCCGGATCGACGCGGAGACACTCGGCTGATCTGCCCTCGAACGCGCCGTGGCCCGGCTCCTCCAGAGTGAGGAGCCGGGCCGCGGTTCGTGGCGGGCACTACGACCAGCGGATGGGGTCTTGTCGTCCGTCGGCGCAAACAGGGCATGGGACTCGACGCGTACGACGACACGTTGCGCATCCTCGGAAGCCGCAGCAGTCCGGACACCAGATCTTGCGGTGCCCCGTGCAGCACCCGCAGTACGTCGCCGAAGCGATAGGCGCCCGCGTCTCAGGGACAGCCGCCGTGGTCATCCGAAGGACTCCGCCGGCAGTCGCGGGCCGTCGTCCTCGTCCCCTTCCTCATCGTCTTCGTACGGGGTCGGCAGCCGCGCGCCCCTGCTCTCCGCCACCCGAAGCACGTCACCCAGTGACTCGGTCGCCCGCGCGAGCGCGAAGCGGAGTTCGCGCGTCCCGGCGTTCGCGTCGGCGAGTACGGCTTTCGCGCCCCCGAGGACCTCCGAGCCTGACTCTGTCTGTGCCTCTTCTACCTCGTCCGCGAGACGTGATACCACTCCCCCGGAGCCGTCGGCACTGAGGTAGCAGGGCTTCCCATCGAGCGTGTTCCAAGGCAGCAGTCGAAGAGCCGTGTCTCGACCTGCGGTCGTCGGGAATGTTGTTTCGTTGCGCTGCGCGTTCATCCGGCTGCCTCCATTTCCTCAATGTCAGAGCCAGTGGTGAGAAGGATCTCCGTGCGATCGCCGGGCAGTACCACGAGTGCCCCCTCCACCACGCGAGCGTCAGCGTCGGTCGCCGTCCGCTGGATCACCAACACGGGTGTGCGCATGGTGATGTGGAGCGTCTGCGCCTCGCTCGCCGTTGGGAATCGGGCAGTGATCTGCTCGGTCATCGTCACCACCCGCACGCCGGCCGTGGTCAGTAGGTCCCGCACGTTGCCGCCCCACGGGTCGGAGACGTCTTCAGGAAGGCCGAGTCTGGCCACGGCGTGCGGGACGTATACGCGGGCCACACTCCGCGGTGAGGTGCCGAGATGGCTGACGAAGACGTACTCAGCCAACGCGGCGCCCGCCTTCACGCGCAGTAGCGAAGACAGCCGACTATCGGCCTCCACCAGCGCCGTCTCAAGCCTGACGTCGACAGCCGTGCTGACTATCCCCCGCCGCTCCGCACGCCTGTCGACGGCGTACGTCACCCGCTGTCCGGGTCGGCGCACGAAGTTGCCACTACCGTGGCGCTTCTCCACCAGGCCCTCGCTCTGGAGAACTTCGAGCGCGTTCCGCAGAGTTGGCGTACTGACCCGGTAGCGCGCGGCAAGTTCCGGCTCTGAGGGCAGCCGGTCGCCCACCAGCCACGTACCGGCGGTGATGAGGCGACGGAGTTCGTCCGCGATGTGCTGATAGCGGTTAGCCATGGGCGGCCTCCGTACGCGCTTCGTCGGGCTGGTCCCGATGGCATGGGTAACCGCACGTCTCGAAGACGACCGGCACAGGGGCCGACGGGCGCTTGAGATCCGTCTCCTCACACGCGGTGTGCGTGTCTATCCGGCAGATGGACGAGACGTAGGGCGTCACCTCTGGCCGCGGCGATTGCTGACGGTGTCCGCGCATCAACTCACCTCCGGCAGCTCGAAGTACGGCCGGATGAGAAACGTACGAGCCGGCGAGCCGCACCACACCCGCGTGCGTTCTTCGGTGGTCATGACGTACGGGCGGATGAGGGCGGCCTCCTCGGCGCGAATCGGCTCCGCGTGTTTCGGGTACCACAGCGGCTGAGCCACCAGCCGCACCGGAGTGGAGGCGCGCGCCTCGGTCGGTCCGGTCGTCGCTGTGCGCCGATGGCGATTCTTGGGAAGTGGCACGAACTGCCGTCTGGTCCAGGCGGCAGCCCGGCGGATATGGTCGAACACGCTGATCAGCTCCCTAGGGCTGAAGGCCATGCCCCCGGACAGTGATGGCTGTCCCGGGGGCGTTCTTACTGATGGCGGCCCATACGGTGCGACCGCCGGCGCTGGTGACGACGAGCCCGAATAAATCGGCTGCCTCCAACGCCCGTAACAGCTCCTGCCAGGTCTCGACGGAGGCCGATCCCGGCACCTCCGTCTCGATGCACATGTGGTCGTCTTGCTCCGTCACGCGCGGAGTGAGCCCGACGGCGGAGAGGCGTGCAGCCATGTGACCAGCACGTTCTTCAGGTGAGGGCACAGAGCCTCCGTCGCCACGCGATCACTATATGTGAAGCTAGTTAACTAGATTAGAGCTAGTGGACTAGATTTTCTACATGCGTGAGCAACCGCCCTACCTCCGGATCGCCGACGTGCTGCGCCAGCGCATCGCTGACCAGGACTGGACACCCGGCGACCGCCTGCCCTCCCGCGCGCAACTCGCCCAGGAATGCGGGGTCGGCGAGAACGTCATTCGCCGTGCGCAGGAGCTGCTCATCTCGCTGGGCGTCCTGGAAGGGCGTGCGGGATCGGGCACGTACGTCGCCGAGCCGCGCGAGCGTCTGCGCATGGTTCGCTCGCAGTACCGCGAGCAGCGCGGTGGCTCGCCATTCCGCGCGGACATGTCATCGCTGGGCAAGCGGGGAACGTGGGAGAGCCGCACGGAGGCGAAGGTGCCGGCACCTGCCGGAATCGCCGCGCGCCTCGGCATCGCCGATGGGGACCTCTGCGTACGTACGGCCTACGAGTTCCTGGTCGACGGTAAGCCAGCCCAGATCTCAACGAGTTGGGAGCCGTACGACATCACGGCGGGCACGCTGGTCGTGTTGCCCGAGGGTGGGCCCCACGCAGGTGAGGGCGTGGTCGACCGCATGGCCACGATCGGCATCACGGTCAGCCACGTCGTGGAACAGCCAGAGCCCGGCCAGGCCGACACCGAGGAGGCGACGCTGCTCGGCGTACAGCGCGGCGCGCTCATCACCCGGATCCGGCGCACGTATTACAGCGATGAATCACGACCGGTGGAGACGGCCGACATCGCCATCCCCGCAGCGCTCTGCGAAATTGTCTACGAAGTTCCTGTCAATCACTGAGAACGCGTCTTCTGAGACATCACGCAACCGTGCGGCGTTACTTATTGGCAGTTGTAGACTTACCGCGGCATGTGACTGCACGTCACAACCTGTGTGACCTCGAAGCTGGCTCCCGGAAGTCAAGCAGCAAGGAGGCACCATGGGTGACAAGCAGAAGCAGCCACACAAGGAAAAGGGTTCAGCCTGGGGCCCTCTCACGTTCCTGGCCACTCTCGCGCGGCTCGCGCTTGACTGGTTTCGGCACTCGTGAGGGCCACTAACCGAACCCTGTTCCAGCGACACACGACCGCCTAAGCGGTCTTCTGGAAGCATGCAGGTGCTTCCTCTGTGGGGCTGCCTTCTGCACCGAAGGCGGCCCCACGCCTGTTTGACCGTATTGCTAAACGATGTCAAGCAATACGGCCAGAGACAGAGTACAGCTTAGCGTCGCGTAACTCTGAAGTTCAGCCCCTCCAGCCCCTGCCTTATGAGTTCGCACAGGTCAGACGCACATCAAGACAGAACCCCAAGCGACACTTACCTTCGAGGGCCCACGAATCAGCGAACCGCACCCTCATCACTAGTCAGCTGGGTACTTCCACCCGAAGTACGCCAACGCCCGTGCCCGCGCCTCCACCACTGCCATCCGTGCGTCGCGCTCGCCCGCGTCCGTGTGCGCTGACTGGCTCGTCGCCTGACCTGGCCACTTCCGGTACAAGAGCCCGACTTCGCTGCTGAACCAGCCGCGGCTCGTTGAATTCAGGGCCAGCAGAAGGCCCGTGTCCTCCGAGGCCGGCAGGGCCATCCAACCGCCCAGCGCCAGGAGCAGTTCGCGGCGGACGAAGAGCGTTGCCGGGTGGACCTGGGCGCGGTAGTCGTGGGTCGACCAGTAGTCGAGAACGGTGCCGCGCTCGATCGGTCCGTTGTCAGGGTCGCCGTCGAAGCCGACCGTTGTGCCGTCAGGCAGCAGGTCGAGTACGCGGGACGTCGCCCAACCGATAGTGCGGTCGGCTTCCAGCGCCGCCAAGTCGCGCGCCAGCGCACCCGGGGTCAGTTGGTCGTCGGCGTCCAGGATCCGCACGTACTCGCCGTCCGCGTGCGCGAGAGCCAAGGTGCGGGCCGTGCCCGGCCCGCCGGGGCGCCCCTGACGGAATGTCACGCGCGGGTCGTCGGGGACATACGGAGCGACCTCGTCGCTCTTGCCGTCCTCCTGGATCACCCAGTGCCAGTCCCAGCCCTCCGGCAACTCCTGCTGGCACAGCGACTTGTACGCGTCCGGCAGGAAGTGCGCGGACGGCGGGTGTACGGCCGTGATGATGATGACGCGCCGACGCACGGCACTCACCACCTTTCCAGGGGAGTGGTGAAGAGCATTTCCGTGCGGTCACCGGGCAGCGTGACGTCCGACATCTCCACCACACGGTTGTCGAGGTCGAATGACGTCTTACGGAGGAGCAGAACCGAGGTCCCCGGCGGCAGGTCCAGCTCTTCCGCCTCCTCCGGTGTCGGTGGCCGGGCGGTGACGCGTTCCTCGATGCGGTCGAGTTCGATTCCCACGGTGTAGAGCTGGTTCTGCGTGCCCCCCGGCCACGGCTCTTTCGTCTCGTCCAGGAGGTCCGGGTTCTGATCGACCAGGGAACGGATCAGGTAGGACGTGACCAGGTTGAACGGGGATCGCTCGACGGCGTACCGCGTCCGGTACGTACGCACCAGGAGCGCGGTTCCCTCGGGAACGCCGAGCGCCTCCGCGATCTCCGGGCCCGCCTCGCCGTCGCTGTAGGCCGCGTGGAAGACGAGATCGTTTATCTCTAGGCCGGTGTCGTGCTCGGTCGCTCCGGTCTTCAGCCGCGTGGCCTCGGGAGCGCGCACGCGCTCCTTCTCCCACTGATGCCGGCTGTTCGCCCGAAGAATCGAGGTGCGGGACTGGCGGACGAAGTTGCCGCGGCCGTGCTGCTTCTCGATCAGTCCCTCGTCCTGGAGGAGCCGAAGCGCGTCGCGGATGGTCGGCACGCTCCGCCCGTGCTCCGCCGCGAGTCTCGTCTCCGAGGGCAGACGGTCGCCAGGCATCAGTTCACCTGCGCGGATGGACTGACGTAGCTCGTCCGCGATCCGCTCGTACACCTTGGCCACTACGGCTCACCGTCCCGTTCCTGATGACGGCGTCAGCATACGACTCATAAAGAGGTCTTGACGACTGGAGCAGGGGTAGGTCATAGTCAAATCAACTCCTCAAGAGGAGTTGAGGAGTGCATCTCCTGATGACTTGCTGTGCGCCCGGAGGCCCCCGTGAAACGGGGTCGAAGGAAGCGCTCGTGTCTTGAGAACTGAACAGCGTGCCTGAACGAACGAGTGTTTTTGATCTTCGGCACCGCCGCCGTGTGCGGGGCTGCCGGAGGTCATGACCGCTCGTCCCTGATGAGCGGCCGTCTTCAATCCGTCCTCCCCCTCACTCCCGAAAGGGGATCCGATGTACCTCGGAATCGGCGACGTCGTGAGAGATCGCTCCGACATGGCAGTCGGCATCGTCGTCGGCGTCACCAGCCGGGCCACCGGCAACCGCGTGGCCGTCTACGTCTCGGGCAACGTCTCCGGCAACGCGGTGCGGCTGAGCGAGCCGTACGACCTGGACTTACTCGCTCGCCACGCCAGGCCGACCTCGACCAGGCGGGGCGTGCTCGCCCTGGGCGTCCTTGTCCTTTCGGTACTCGCCGCTTTCTACGGCTGCCTGTCCGCCCACGCGCTGGGCGCCGGCTGGCTGCTGATGTTCCTGTCCGGCCTCGGCGGCTGCACCGCCGTACTCACCGCGTACCAGTGGTGCAGCCGCCTGACCGGCCCCCGACGCTTCCGCGTCTGAGCACGTCCTCAGCCGTCAGGCGGTGGTCGACGGATCACAGAAGCACACCGCCCCGGCTCCCCTCCCCGTCCCATCCCACGTATAGGAGAGAACCGATGCGCTTGTACGTCGGTAGCCAGGAGGCCGTAAACGCCTTCGAGTTGGACGAACTGGCCCACGGATATGGGCCCTTGCCCCCCGAGGACTTTCGAGACCTGTTCCTCGGCCAGGACGACGAGTCCGAACAGCAGCGCGCGGCGCGCGAGATGGCGGCCCGCGACGTACTCGCCGAGCTGATCGAGCGGAGCGACGACGACGAGTGCGCGATGCTCAACGCGCTCTACGCGGCTCAGCTCATGGCACTCGTGCCGCTGAGGCGCCGAGCCGACGCACTTCCGAATTCGGTGCGGCAGGCAGCGTGAGCGCGGCAGCGGAACAGACGTCGCCGCCCCCACTCGGCAGGGCGGACAAAGCGCTGCTGGGAGTGGTCATTCCCGCCGGCGGTGGCGTAGGCGGTCTCGGGCTCGTCGCCTCGTACGACTCCGTCTCCACCGCTGCGACCCGTTGGGGCTTCACCGAGGCGTGGATGCTGCCGGTCGGCATCGACTTGGCGATCCCCGTCTTCACTGCGGCCAACTTGCTGTTGATCCGGCTCGGCATGCCGCTGGCGTGGGTGCGCTTCGTTCCGTGGGGGCTGACCCTGATCACCTGCTGGCTGAACATCGCGGCCGGCACCTCTCTGTCGGCGAAGATCGCCCACGGCGCCATGCCTCTGTTGTGGGTCGTCCTGAGCGAAATCGCCGCGCACGTGTACGCGGTCCGCATCGGCGTCGCCACCGGCGCCCGGATGGAACGCATCCGCCGCTCACGCTGGCTGTTCGCGCCGCGTACGACGCTGATGCTCTGGCGCCGGATGGTGCTGTGGGAGACCACCGACTACCGCGAGGCGCTCGCGCTGGAGAAGCGGCGCCTCCTCGTACGCGCCGAGTTGCGCGAGCGATACGGCCGAGGGTGGCGGAGGAATGCGCCGGACCGCCAATTGGTCCTGTTGAAGTTGGGGGAGCTGGCGCCGACGGCCGAGACGGAGATCCAGCCCGAGCCTCCCGCCTCTCCCGGCGAGCCGGGCCCCGGTCCGGAGCCCAAGCCATCGCGAAAGCCCCGCGTCCGTCGCAAGAGCTCGCGTCTGACGTGGGACGAGGCGATGACCAAGGCCCGTGCGGAGACGGCGAGTTGGCCGTACGCCGCGCTGGACGCCGAGCCCATTCGTAAGGCCATCGGCTGTAGTCAGGAACGCTCCCGACAGCTGCGCGACGTGCTCAGGTCCGAGCGCGCACCGGCGGACGCGGAAGCGGATCTCTCCCCTGTCTTGGCCTGACGTGAGCCCAACCCCGCACCCGTAAAAGTCCCTTGAACTGAGGCCCGGCCGCTGCTTTGGCGGGTAGGGCCGGGCCTCGGTTTCCCTCCCGTTCCGGAAGGAAAATCCAGTGAAACACGACAACCACGAAGACAAGGGCGACGACGAGTCCCACCCCAACCGCCCGACCAAGTCGCCCGACTCCAACCCGACGGAGTCGGGCGACCCGACCAAGCCCGTCATGGTCGACCGTCCCGGCGAGCCGACCGGCCCAAGTCTGGTGGGTCGGGTGCTCGGTGCGAAGCGGCGCCCGGTCGTCCCTGCGTGGGCGAAGTCGAGATCCGAGTTCAAGTCGACGGGCAAAGGCGTTGCCGCGTACGCCTGGCACGTCGCCGCGTACCACGCGGTGCGCGCGCCCTGGTATACGGTCCGTCTCGTACTCCAAGCCCCTTGGGGCGCCGCCCAGTTCGTCGGCGGCTCGCTGCGGTGGGTGGCCGACGCCGAGGGTGAGCCGTTCCGGCAGGCGTCGGCCACGCGCGAGGACGTTGACGAGTATCTGAAGCTCTCTCGTCAGCGGGACCGACGGGTTCGCTGGCGTGCGGTCGTCGCCGTCCTCGCCTCGGTCGTGGGGCTCACCACGGCTCTGACCTTGTACGTCCTGGCCCCGGCCTGGTTGCTCGCCCTGGCTGGCTCGGCCACCACTCTCGCGCTCGGACGGCTGGGGCAGCCGGCCGACGCTCCCGTCATCCGCCGGGCTGTCGAGATCCCCAAGACGACCAAGCTGACCAGTGACATCGTGCTGCGCGCACTGGGGTCACTCGGCATCCCCGCGATCAACCAGGCGCAGTCCAAGGGCGGCCCGGGATTCAGCTTCACCGCCCCCATCACGCGGGACGGCCCCGGATGGATGGCTGAGGGCGACCTCCCGTACGGCGTGACCGTGACGGATGTGGTCGACCGACGCGACAAGTTGGCATCCGGGCTGCGTCGGCCGCTCGGATGCGTATGGCCGGAGGCGGTCCCCGACGAACACACCGGCCGACTCAGGCTGTGGGTCGGAGACCAGGACATGGCCAAGGCAGCGAAACCGACCTGGCCGCTTGTCGAGCGTGGCTCGGTCGACCTGTTCAAGCCCGTCGGGTTCGGCACCGATCAGCGTGGGCGGTGGGTGGAGATCACCCTCATGTACATCGCGGGAGTCATCGGCGCGATCCCGCGCATGGGTAAGACCTTCCTTCTCCGGCTCCTGCTGCTGATCGCCGCGCTCGACGTACGTGCCGAGTTGCACACGTACGACATGAAGGGCACCGGCGACCTCGACCCCGTGGGCGACGCGGTCTCGCACCGGCACCGGGCGGGGGAGGAAGAGGAGGACTTCGAGTACGCCCTGGCTGACCTGCGCGAACTGCGGCAGGAACTACGGCGCCGCGCGAAGGTGATTCGGTCGCTGCCGCGCGACATCTGCCCGGAGTCGAAGGTGACTTCGGCCCTGGCCAGTAAGGCGAAGCTGGGGCTGCATCCGATCGTGATCGGGGCGGACGAGTGCCAGAAGTGGTTCGAACACCCCAAGCACGGGGCGGAGTTCGAGGAGATCTGCACCGACATGGTGAAGCGCGGTCCGGCGCTCGGGTTCGTGCTGCTTCTCGCGACGCAGCGCCCGGACGCAAAGGCGCTGCCCACCGGCATCAGCGCGAACGCGTCGGCCCGGTGGTGCCTGAAGGTCATGGGCCAACTGGAGAACGACATGGTTCTCGGCACGTCCTCGTACCGCCGGGGCATCCGGGCAACGATGTTCGCGTGGGGCGACAAGGGCATTCACTACTTCGTGGGTGAAGGCGCCGACGCCCGCATCGTCAGCGCCTCGAACATCGACGGCGTGGCCGCCGAGCGGATCGCTTTGCGGGCCCGCGCTCTTCGGGAAGCGGCTGGCACACTCTCCGGCCACGCGTTGGGGGAGGCGTTCGAAGCCGCCGAAAGCCCGGCGTACGACCTGCTGGCCGATCTCCTCGCCGTCATGCCCGCCGAGAAGCCGAAGGTGTGGGGCGAATCCCTCGCTGCGCTGCTGGCTGAACTCCGGCCGGATGTGTACGGCCAGTGGTCCTCGGAGCAACTGACGTCCGCGCTCAAGCCGTACGGCATCCGCACCGCGCAGGTATGGGGCGTCACTGAGGACGGCAAGGGAGCCAACCGTCGCGGCATCCAACGCGCCGATGTCCTGCGGGCGATCGCAGAACGTGACGGAAGGGCCGACGCGGCATAGCACCGCGCGCCGCTAGACCTAGCACCTCCGCTAGCAGCAAGAACCACCTCTGAACAGGCCACTAGCTTCTAGCGGCCTTCCCCGCGCATGCCCTGTTTCCTGCCCTGGGAGGGGTTTCCGTGCCGTCCCTGCTCACCGCTATGCCCGCTCTGATAATCCTCACCCTCTGCTACGCGGCGCTGTGCGCCGTCTCGCCGCTCGGTACCTGCCGCAAGTGCCACGGCTGGGGCTTCCGCATGAAGCAGAACCGCCGTGGACGGATCAAGCGCGGTCGGGACTGCCGCCGTTGCCGCGGTTACGGCAGGCGTATCCGCATCGGCCGGCACCTCTACAACGTCGCCTCTCGTCTCCACCGCGCCGGCACCCGCTGATCTCTCTTCCTCTGCGCGCTTCAAGGAGGCCGCTCCGTGTTTCTCACCATCTCGGCTCTGGCGCTGACGGGTCTCTTCCTTGCCCTGCTCCTGCGGTTCAGAGCGCTCGGGATCGGCGCCGCCGCCGTCGCCGTGCTCTTCGGCTTCTACCTCTCCCGGACCGGCGCCGCCGACTCGATCGACCAGATCATGACCGCGCTCGCGAACGCGGTCCGCAACGTCAGCCCATGACTTCGTACGTACGAGAAGGGAACCCCGCCATGTTCGACGAGTACCAGCAGTACGCACCCGCCCCGCCGCGTATCTCGCTGATGGCGGCCGGCGAACTCCGCGACGCCCTCACCGCCATCGAGGAGGGACGCGGCCCGGCGGCCGTCGCCTCACTCATGGCCATCGACCCCGTCTCGTGGCAGGCCATCGAGCGGCGCCTGGTCGCGGTGCTGGGCGACGACCTCCGGGCCTTGCTCCTGTCAGCCGCCGAACACGCGTGGGCGTCCCCGCGCCTCTGAGAGAGGGATCACTCATGACCAGCGACACCATCCCGTGGTTCCACAGCCTCACGGACAGCGTGCACGCCCTCGGCGCCGCCGCTCGCGAGTATCGGGCCGCCAATCAGGCGGCGCGGGTCGCGTCCTGGCACATCGATCCGGCTCGACTGCTCCCCGTGCATGGCTCCGTACACGTGCCCGGCAGGGACTTCGTCCGGCCGCACGACGACGCTCTGTTGAAGCTCGGAGACCTGTACAGCCATCTGGCGAGGAGCACGAGGGATCTCTACGAAAACGCTTCGCTGGCCTACGCCTACAGCGCCATCTCGGCGGTGAGGTCCGTCCTCACGGGCGAGCGTCCATCGCACGCCGAACTCGGCCGCCGCAACGGCCGGTACGAACTACCGACGGAGTCGCTTCCCGAGACGTCCGGCGACCTCGGCCAGTGGACGGGTGCCAACCATCTTGCCCGGCTTCGAGAGCAAGTGATCGAGCGACAGCACGCCCGCGCCCTCGTATCGGACTTCGAGTTCTACGAGGACCTGGCGGACTGTGAGACCGCTGAACTCACCACCGCGTCAGCCTGCGCCGCCGGGCTCGCCGACAGCGCGTATGCATACGGCGAGGCAGCCGAAGGCGCCCTGTACTTCGCGATTCTCAGGAGCGGAACGGCCAACTCTTCGCCTCGTCGCCCCTGATCACCTAGGCCGGGCATCGCCGCCCGTCGACTCCCGCTCACGGCACTCGCCATTCAGCCCGGGGCAGCGGTCGACGGATCAATGAAGCCCGCTGCCCCGGTGCCTCCCATCCCATCCACGGAATCAGGAGGTGCCATCAGAATGCACCACATCCACCGTGCTCGCGCGGTCGCCCTCGCGGCTGACCGAAACACTTCGCTGAACAGCACCACCGCCCGAGGGGCCGCACAGTGATCAGCGAGTTCCCCGATCACGAGGACCCGAGCACCGCACCGCCGAACGACCAGGAAGCCGAACAGGCAGCGCTCGGCGCCATGCTGCTGTCGCGCGCGGCGCTCGGTGAGGTCAGCGCGCTGGTCACCCCGCACGACTACTACCGTCCCGCGCACGCGACCATCCACGCGGCGATCACGACGATGCACGTCGCGGAACTGCCCGTCGACCCCATCACCCTCGCCGCCCACCTGCGCGAGACGGGTGACCTTGAACGCGTCGGGGGCGCGAGCTACTTGCACACGCTCGTACAGTCCACGCCCACGGCGGCGAACGGCTCGTACTACGCGCAGATCGTCACGGGCATGGCCAGGCAGCGCTGCTTGATCGAGACCGGAACGCGCCTCGTCGCTCACAGCCGTCACGGCCTATCCGACGCCCAACAACTCGCCGCCCGCGCCACCGCCGAGCTGGCCACCATCGGCGGCGCCGCACGCTGGCCGGACCCGATCCCCCTCGGTACTCACGCATCGCTGCCCACATTTCCCGTCGGTGCGCTGACACCGTGGATCGCTGAACACGTCGCCGCCGTAGCCGAGTTCACGCAGACGCCACCGGACCTCGCGGCCACCATGGCGCTCGCAGCCGTCGCCACGGCGGCCGGCGGGCGCGTCCAGGTAGAGGTACGGCCCGGCTGGCGCGAGCAGTCGAACCTCTACCTCGTCTGCGCGATGCCCCCCGCCTCGCGTAAGTCGGACGTCTTCGCCGCGATGACGGAGCCGATCTACGACGTCGAGCGCCAGCTACAGGAGGAATCGCGGGCGTCCATCATCGAGGCCGAGACCGCAAAAGAGGCGGCGCTCGCCGAGGCGGAAGGCCTCATGGCGAAGGCCCGTAAGCCCGGCGACTCGATCGACCGCGCGGCACTCGTCGCCGAGGCGTCCGCGGCGAAGCTCCTCGCCGAGGAGATCCGCGTACCGCCCCGGCCGCGCCTGACGGTCTCCGGTGACATCACGCCGGAGCCGCTCGCCCAGCAACTCGCCGTGCACCGCTGCCTCGCGGCTCTGTCTCCCGAGGGCGATCTCTTCGACATCATCGCCGGCCGCTACAGCGCCAAGCCGAACCTCGGCGTGTTCCTCCAGGCCCACAAGGGCGAGCGGTTGCAGACGGACCGCATCACCCGTGAACAGCCCAGCGTCGACAAACCCGCGCTCACCATCGGCATCACTCCACAACCGGCAGTGCTGCAAGACCTGGCCAGCACTCCCGGTGCCCGTGACCGCGGCCTCCTCGCCCGCTTCCTGTACGCGCTCCCGCCCTCGAACCTCGGCTACCGCAAGACCCGCACCGCGCCCGTACCCGCCCCCGTCGCCCAGCGATACCACGGCCGCCTGACCCGTCTCCTGCACACGTTCTACGCCCTCCCGGAGCCGGTCACCGTCACTCTCACACCACAGGCTGACCGAGCCGTAGAAGCCCTCCAGGACACACTCGAAGCGTCACTCCGCCCTGACCAGCCACTGGCCCATCTCCCGGACTGGGCGGGCAAACTCGTCGGCCACACGGCCCGCGTCGCGCTCCTGATCCACCTCGCCGACCGGGCAACGACCGACCGATGGGGCCACCCGGTCGAAGAGACCACGATCCACCGAGCAGCCGAGATCACTGCCTACTTCACGCAGCACGCCTTGGCGGTCTTCGACCTGATCGCCTCCGACCCGGCCACCGACGCCGCCCAGACGATCCTCGACTGGCTACGGCGCCGCAAGACGAACGGCACCTGGCGCACGGCCATCAAACGCCGCGACGCGGTAGCCGCCTCCCGCCGCTTCCGCACCGTCGCCCAGGTCGAACCGGCGCTCGCACTGCTCGAAGCCCACGGCTACCTCCGAGCGGACGAGCCTCACCGCACCGGTCGCGTGGGCCAACCCGCCTCGGCGACGTACCGCGTCCATCCCTCGCTTCACGATGGCGGCACCGATGCCTGCTGACCGTCAGCAGCGTCAGCACAACCCGCTGACCAGCAAGCACACCGACGGACACACAGTCAGCGCTCGTCAGCCCGGTCAGCAACACCCCACCCCGTTGCTGACGCGGCTGACACGCGCTGACGCCCCGCAATCCAGCAAACCCGCAGGTCAACGAATTCCGCTGACGTTGCTGACGCGTCCGGCTCCGCCCGCAGACCGCGCCAGCCACGGCACGAAGGGGGACTGACCACCTTGCGCCGCGAACCCCACCTCAAGCTCTGCGACCTCCTGGACGAACTCGACATCTCCCGCGCCGCCTTCTACCGCATGCGCGCCCGCGGCCAGGCCCCCAAGTGCATCCGACTCCCCAACGGCCAACTCCGCTTCCGCCGATCCGACTTCGAAGCCTGGCTCAACGACCACGAGGAGGCACCCGCATGCTGACCTTCGACGTACGGATCTACGAGACCGAGTTCCGTGCTGATCGCCGGAAGTCCTTCCGAGTGCGGTGGAGCGTTGGAGGCAAGAAGCATTCGAAGAGCTACGCGCTCAAAGCACAGGCCGATGGCCGGCGCTCCGAGTTGATGGCCGCAGTCCGCCAGGGCGAGCAGTTCGACACCGAAGAAGGGCTCCCCACCTCGGAGCTCCGCGCGCAGAACAACACGGCCACCTGGTACGAGCACGCCCAGGACTACGCACAGATGAAGTGGCCGCGCGCGGCGGCAAAGCACCGGGCGAGCATCGCCGACGCCTTGGCCACGGTCACACCAGCCCTCGTCCAGCCTGATGTTCGCGGCTACTACAAGCCCCGAGTCCTCCGCACCGCTCTCTACGCGTGGGCATTCCGGATGGTCCGCCAGGATGACGGCACGCTGGTCCCGCGTATGGAAGCGGAGACACCTCCCACCGAGGTTGCTCACGCCCTGGCATGGGTCACAAAACACTCCCTGCCAATCACCGAGGCCGCCAAGCCTCAACACCTCCGCAAGGCGCTCGCTTCGATCTCGATCAAGCTTGACGGCAAGGCCGCCGCCGAGAACACGACCAGGCGTAAGCGGATGATCCTCAACAACGCCTTCGTATACGCCACCGAGCGCGACCACTTGGAGGCAAACCCTCTCAAGCGCGTCGACTGGCAGGCACCACCCACGGACGACGAAATCGACTTCCGTTTCGTCCCTGACCCGCAACTCGCCAGGGCCCTGATCGCTGCCGTACGAGCCCAGGGCACGCGCGGCGAACACCTCGAAGCGTTCTTCGGCTGCATCTACTACGCCGCGATGCGACCGGGCGAGATCGCGGCCCTCAAAAGCACGGATTGCGTCCTACCCTCGCGCGAGGACGAGTGGGGCGAACTCATCCTCGCCGAGAGCCACCCCGAGGTCGCGGCCGGCTGGACCGACGACGGCGCGTCCTACGACAAACGCGGCCTAAAACGCCGCGCCCGCAAAACCACCCGCCCCGTCCCCATCCCGCCCGTGCTCGTCCGCCTACTCCGCGAACACAAGGACCGCTACGGCGTCGCCCCTGACGGCCGTCTGTTCCGAGCGGCCCGCGGTGGCCGTGTCCGCTCTACCGAGTACTGCGACCTGTGGAAGGAGGCCCGCCGAGAGGCCCTCTCACCCGAGGACGCCAAGTCCCCGCTCGCAGAGGTTCCGTACTCGCTGCGGCACGCCGGCATATCCCTGTGGATCAAGGCAGGAGTCGAACCCCCCGAGGTAGCTCGCCGCGCGGGCCACAGCCTGGCAGTGATGTACCGGACGTACGCCAAGATCCTCCGAGGCCGCCAAACTCACTCCAACCAACTGATCGCAGAGGCCTTGTTGGACGACGGATCCTAAGCCAAACCCACGGGTCTTCCGCTGAAGAAGCAGCAACGCTGGCCGGTGGGGCGCTATGGGGACCGTCACTCCCCACCGGCCCGGGTCATGCGCAACGATCGAAAGACTCGTGCCCTGAGACAGCATGGGCTGGCATAAGGCAGCCCGTATGCGCTCGCTCGCTTACTGCATCGCAACGGATAGGCCCCATCCGCGCGGCCGAGCCTGTCCGGCGGATCTTCATAGACCCGCACGGTCGCCACCGCCTACCGGACCCAGGCTTGTTGGGATGGAGCGCCTCTCAGCTGGCATGCTGATGATGTCAGCTGTGCTGGTGATACGGCCTTTCCTACTGGCGTCTCTGCGTTATGTGGTGGTGCGCTCGGCTTGTCCGATGTCTGTCGCTATGTGAACCCGTGAGGGCCCGGCAGATCGACAACGTCGTTGGTCAGCAAGCTTGCAGTGCCTTCACAGAGGCGGGGTCCGGTCCCGATTCAGGAATTTGATCGCCAGCTTTCAGGCTCGTACAAGGTTTCCCCCAACCAGTCAAGGCTGTCGATCATGAAATGACGCTTCAGCGCGAGCGTCGGTTCTAGCACTCATACGTCGCCCCCACCGGGCCATCGCCTGAACCTACACATCAGCGTGGCTCGCAACCAGCTGACGCGGTGTAATCTTCTGACTGGTGTACAACACCCCATTTAGTCGGCTGAATTCACCATCGGGGGGATGGGTGGGGGAAGATCTGCAGCCACGCAAGCACAAGGAAAAGATCGTTCGCGAGGCTCTGGAGACCATCATGGCCTCGGGTGCATGGGTACTTCGCCCGGGTGGTCACTGGGGCATCCTCACGTGTCAAGCTGGCTGCCACCGCATCTCGGTGAACGGGACACCCAGGGTGGCTGAGAGGCATGCTCGCGACCTGGTGCGCGAAGCTAGGACCTGCCCCCTGCCCGACGAAGATCCCCGCAGCGTGAAGCGCCCATCAGAGTGAGAACCGCTTGACGGGGCGCCGTGCGGGTATCGTACTGTTGACGAGTGTCAACGGGTTGCATCGCGAAGCTGGTTGGGGGAGCGACGATGAAGACCTACGCCCTGAAGTTTGAAGCACAGCCGCCGGGTGACATTTCGGCGACCGAGTCCGCATTTTATGACCATTTTGATGGCTTGTTGGCCGAATCCTTCGGACGGCTGTTGATAACGGTATACATGGGCGACCACCCGAATGGCGCCATGGCTGCCAAATCTGCGGCGTGTGAGATCGAGAAGAACCTCGGCATCATGGTCACGCGCGTTGATCGCGACCTAGTAGATGCCGCAGAAATCGCCCGACGTATAGAGCGCACCAGAGAAAGCGTGCGCCAGCTGATCCACGGCGAGCGGCGCAAGGGTGACCCATTTCCAACCCCGGTAGGATCTCCTAACGGGAAGAAGATTTGGGAATGGTCCACAGTTAATGAGTGGTTGCGGCATCACGTCCCGGGAGCTGGAGACCCAGAGTTCGGACTTACGCGAGACGAGATGGCAGTCGTCGATAACTGGTTGCTCCGTTGGGGGGCACTGACGCGTGACCAGCACATCGGCTTGGAGTTCTACGAGATCACGGCCCCTGTAGGGCTTCGCGATGAGCTTCACGTGCGGTCAAGCCGTGTCGCCGATGCCTGGGTAGCTTCCTGGAACAGGGGAAGTCGGGTCGTCAGGCGCGAGCCGCTTTCCACTGTTGAAAGCGACTAGGAATAATAATGGCCTTCACAGTCAAAAATGCTGAGGAGTTGCAGCATCAAGCCAGTTCGGTGGTCGCTCATGCCGAACTGATCGACGTTAGAATTTTCCTGCTGCACGCGGAGGTTCTAGACGTTGAGGCATCGAGTGATCTTCAGGAGATCAAGTCCCTAGACACCGCGTTGGGAATAGGACGAGAAAACGGAAATCTTACCTACCACTTTGAGCATGAAATCGTGCTGAAGGGGGTGCAGGGCAAAGATGCCGTCAAACTGCAGGTCCACCTGGGCGCCCTCTTTCAGTTTCCTGAGGAGACCGAGCCTGGTGGCGACGTGACTGAAGACAGCTTGGTGGCCTTCGGGCAGACTGCGGCTCAGCTCGCTGTACACCCCTACCTACGCGTTGCGGTCTCTGACCTCACCGCTCGTCTGGGCTGCCCGCCTGTCACCCTTGCACTCTTGAAGCGATGAGTCGCTAGTCCGACTCCCGCGCGCTCAGGTCGACAGGGCGGGTTTGGCCGGCGACTTGCCCGGTTTGGAGTAAGAAGGATGTGCCCTCGCCCGTTGTCAGAGGTTCCGGTTGCCGGGATTCTGGGGGACACCTGGGGGACAGACACTGATCCATGGCGGTCTACAGGCGAGACACGATGAGACAGGCTCAACGTCGAAGGGGCGCCTCCGAGTTGGAGGCGCCCCTTCTGACCAGCGCGTTCGCTGACCTGCTGCGGTGGGTGTGGGATTTGAACCCACGGTGACATCGCTGCCACGACGGTTTTCAAGACCGTTCCCTTAGGCCGCTCGGGCAACCCACCCACGCCCCGCCCGACCAGCGACGGAGCGGCTACAGCCTACCGGCTGCGGGCGGTCCCCCGTGGCGTTGGTCCGTCTCTGGTCCGTGGGCTCCGGAAACGGTCCATGCCGAGGCCCGTTCAGGGTGCCACGCAGGGACGTCGCGCCGCCATTGAGTAGATCCAGGGCTCGTCGGCCACTCGACTGGTTGCCCTCGCCGTCACTCGGCTCGGTCATCTCCGCATCAGGTCGCTCGCTCCGCCTGATGCCCTCCCGGTGCTCGTAAAGTAGTTGGTCAGATGCGTCGTCAACGCACCGAGCAACACTCTGGCGACAATGACAAGTTGCTCACCGGTCCCAACCCATCCCCCAGACACCGCGCCGAAGAGGTCGCCTCATACGGTTGGCGAGGATGCAGGCGAGGCCGGTGACGACGAGGAAGTGCTCAGCCCTCGTAGCATCGGTGGAGGCTTCGTCGGCCGGCGAGCCAAGCCGTCGTGGCCGCCTGCTTTTGCTGGCGCAGTGTCTTCGTTCAACGATGGGCTGGTCGCTGCCGGCCACGGTCGGTGGCTTACGAGTTGATGTCCCAGTCCGGCCGACGGGGGGCCGTCGGCCGGTCCTGGAGCGGCACGTCGAACCCTTCCGCTCCGGTGGGTACGCCCTGGAAGCGGTCGCCGAGTGGTACGGCATCCCGCGCGAACGCCCCGGTGATCCCTCCTGTAACGCCGGGACCACACTCGTCCTCGTGCATGCGCGATGCGTGACTGACCAGGCAAAACATCACCACGCGGCAGCCTCGGGCATCACCTGGCAAGGATTCGATCCCAGCCCTGCAGCGGGGCCCACAAGTTCGAATCCTGCCGGAGGCACTGCGCTTCACTGCTCTGACCTGGAGTTCTCCCGGGGAGGCGGTTCTTTCGGGCTCGGGCTCCTCGTCCGGGGCGTTTGGTGAGGGGCAGGGCTTCGAGGCCGTTCTGTGGGCCGTACAACCCCCGGTGCCCTTCAGTGGTCACACCTGCACCGAGCGATGCGTGTGTGCGGGGTCGGAGGGTTGGCAGGATCTGGCCCCCGCATGTCGTCGGCTCGGAATATCGACTCGGACAGCCGTCACGGCGTCCGGCGTGCCGTAGGAGAAGAAGACACGCATGCAGCAGAACCTTCGCACCATCCTCGCGACCACCGCCTCGGCCGCCCTCGTCAGCGGGCTGCTTCTCGCCGCCGGGGGGAGTGCCGTCGCCGCGCCGTCCGGGATGCAGGGTGACTTCAACGGCGACGGTTACCGCGATCTCGCGATCGCCGCGCCCATCGGGAAGATCAGCGGAAAGACGGGGGCCGGGTACGTGGCCGTCGTCTACGGCACCAAGAACGGACTCAACAAGTCCAAGCGCACCATCATCAGCCAGGCCACCACCGGTATTCCGGGAACGCCGGAGACAGGCGACTACTTCGGCGACCGCCTCACCACCGGTGACCTCGATGGTGACGGGTACACCGACCTGGTGGTCGGCGTGCACGGCGAGCGGATCGGTGACACCGACTCCTTCGGCGTCCTCACCGTCGTCTGGGGCGGCGCGAGCGGGCTGAAGTCCGCCGTCGACATTTCGGCGCCGCTGCCCAAGTACCGGAACGAACTGGGCTGGGGCCTCGCATCCGGTGACTTCGACGGGGACGGACGCACCGACCTGGCCGCCGTCAATATCGCCGCACCTGAGCTGAACATATTCAAGGGACCGATCTCCCGGACCGGCAAGGCGGCGGGTCTCGTCGGTATCGACACGTACAGCCAGACCGGCATCAACGCCGACAGGATCGTCGCGGGGAATGTCAACGGCGACAGCGCGACCGACCTCCTGGTCATGGGCCAGGAGGAGACAGGCGACGCGTACCGGACCCGCAGCGTCCTCTACAAGGGCGGCAAGACCGGACTCAAGGCGTCGAGCAAGGTCGCCGGGGGCTACGAGGCCGTCATCTCCGATGTCGACAAGGACGGTTACGGCGACATCGTCACCGGCAACTTCATGGAGAAGTCCGCCGACGAACCGAACGGCGGTCTCGGAGGCGCGATCACCGTGACATACGGCAGCGCCGCCGGGCTGTCCACCCGTACGCCGGTCCGTATCACCCAGGACACCACCGGAGTTGTCGGCACCGCCAAGAAGGGCGACCGCTTCGGCTGGAGTCTGGCCGCGGGTGACACCAACCTCGACGGCTACGCGGACGTCGCGATCGGCGCGTCGGGCGAGGCCACGGGGAGCAAGCGGGCCACGGGCACGGTCACCGTGCTGCGAGGCTCCGCCAAGGGGCTGACCGGCACCGGTTCCAAGAGCTTCACGCAGGACACGGCGGGGGTGCCCGGAGCCGCCGAGGCCGAGGATCAGTTCGGCGCCTCCGTCGAACTCACGGACAGCAACAAGGACGGCCGCGCGGAGCTGGTGGCCGGCGCCTTCGCCGAGAACGCGGGCGCGGGTTCGATCTGGCTCTTCAAGTCCGGTACGAGCGGTGTCACCGCCACCGGTTCGACGTCCTTCGGCGCCGCCTCGGTCGGCGGGCCCTCCGGCTCGTCGTACTTCGGCGAAGTCCTCGCCGGATAGGGCCGGACCCGCCTGGACGCTGTTGGTTGGCACGGTTCCTCGCGTGACGTCGGCTCTCAAGACCTGGTTGTGGTCTTGGGAGCCGATGTTGTTGTACGGGGTGGGTATTGATGTCGATGCAGCCGCAGGGCCGGGGAGGACACCGATAGGCAGCCCATTCCTACGGCGGCGGGCCCGGTGCCGAGCGGCAGGCGCTCGTCGAGCGGTGGGGCGAACGCCATGGCGTCGACGCCGCCCGCCGCCTGGGCGACGCCGAGGACCTGGCCGGCGCCGTGGCGAAGGAGGTGACCCAGGACAACACCATCGGCACCTACGCGAAGTCCTGACGGGTGTGCGCGCTCCTCCGCAGCCACCGGCCTGCCGGAACGGAAGGCCGGATGCCTGGATCGCCGCTGAGGTGGCTCCCGATCGCATGGGCAACTCGGCGACTCCGTTGATGAGTTGCTGTCGACCATGTGCGAGCACCGGTTCCACGTCTATCGCCTCGCCAACGCTCGGCGCCCGTCCGTGGGTGATCTTCTGAGGTTGGGCGAAGACTCGTCGTAGTCGTACGCCCGCGGACTGGCCCTGCCGCGACCGACCGGCGAGCATGACCGCCGTCGCGTGGCGAGGTCCGCTCGGGTGGCGGCCGGCCCGTGCCCGGTCGGCATAACCCCCGTTGTCGAAGCGGGCGTCGGTGGTAGCGGTCTCACATGGCGCGCAGGCCTCGGTCGGTGAAGGTGATCAGCCACTCGAAGCTCTCGTCGATGTCGGCGCTCCATTGGAAGCCGTTGGCCGCCTGCAACGTGGCGAAGCCGTGGCAGAAGCTGCGGAGCATGCGGAGGGCGTGGTCCACGTCGGGCTTGGCTATCTCGTAGCCGTGTAGGACCGCCATGAACGCGTCGAGGAGCCGTTGGTTCGCGGTGGCCAGAGGGTCGTCCGGGCTGGACGGTTCCACGCCGATCGTCGCGGCGTACCGGCCGGGGTGGTCAACGACGAAGGCGCGGAAGGCGCGTGCCGCGGCCGCCAGGGCGTCGCGGCCCGCGTAGCCCTGGACCGCGAGGCCGACCGCGTCGGCTGCCTCGCGCATCGCCAGGGCCGCGATGCGCCGGTTGAGGTCTTCCTGGCCGCCCACGTGTTTGTACAGGGACGGGGTACGCACGCCCACCCGTTCGGCCAGCAAACCCATCGTCAGGTTGGCGAAGCCCACCTCGTCGGCGAGGGTGGCGCCGGCCGCGACCACGGCCGTCGGGTCCAGGCCGGCCCTAGGCACGGGCGGTGTCCGAGCGGAGGAAGGCGAGCGTGAGCGAAACCACCTGGTCGGGGAACTGGTCGTGCGGGTAGTGCCCGGCGCCGTCGATCATCTCCAGGCGGCCGAGGCCGGACGGCAGGGCGTCGACGATCGCCGAACCCTCGGCGTGCGGGTCGGCCCAGTCGGGGTCGAGCGTGCCCATCACGACCAGGACCGGGCAGCGGACGTTGCCGAGTTGCGCGCCGGCGTCGGTCGGGGCGCTGCGGCCCATGCCCTGCATGGCCTTCATCCGGCCCGGCTCGCGCAGCAGGGAGTCGATACGGCCCAGCCGCTCGGCCCAGTCGGCGGGCTTCGCACCGGGGTAGGCCACGTCGAGGTACGAGCGCCAGAGCGGCAGGCTGCCGAACGTGCCCGCGCCGAGCAGCCGCAGCATGCCCTGCCGGAAGCGCTTCACCCGCAGGTCGCCGAGGCGGATCGACTGCTTGCGGGTGAACGGCGCCAACTCGACGACCGCGGTGATCAGCGAGGGCTCCCGCGCCGCGGCGATGGTGGCGGCGCCGCCGGAGACCGAGTGGCCGACGAGCACGGCCGGGCCGCCGAGGTGGCGGACCACGGCGAGCAGGTCGCCCGCGATGGCGGTGCGGCTCCAGGCCGGCCAGCCGACGCTGGATTCGCCGCAGCCGCGCAGATCGACGGCGGCGACCCGATAGCCCGCCGCCACCAGCGGCGGGATGACCGTACGGTACGCGGCGCGGCTGTCGCCCATGCCGTGCGCGAGAACGATCAGCGGGCCGGACCCCGCCACCTCGTAAGCGATCGTGCCGCCGTCGACGGCGAGGTACTCGGTCATGGCATCTCCCAGTAGCTAATTACGTTAGCTACAAGCTAATGACGTTAGCCCAACTCGTCAAGGCCGGCCCTCCGCCACGGTCCTGCGGGTCAGCGGGCCCGGTCGTAGACCACGGCGATCTCGCCCAGTTCACCGGCCTCCTGGCGTGTGAGCTTCCACTTCGTTCCCGGCAGGCCGTCCTCGAACAGTCGCTCACCGCCCCCGGCTGTCTCGGGGCAGATCAGGAGATACAGCCGGTCGATCAAGTCCGCGGCGAGAAGCGCCTTGATGACGCTCGCGCTGCTGTTGACGAGGATGTCGCCCTCGCCCGCGGCCTTGAGCTCGGCGACGACATCGGCGGCCGGGGCGTTCACCACGCGGGTGCGTTCCCACGGCGCTTCGGTCAAGGTGGTCGACAGGACCACCTTCTCCGTGTCGACCAGCCACTTCGCGTATCCGCGATCACGCGGATCGGCGTTCTCGTCCTCGGCGACGGTCGGCCAGAAGCCCAGGAATCCCTCGGCGTTGAGCCGGCCGAGCAGCGCTGTCGTCGCGCCCTCCCAGATACGGGTGAGATGGTCTCGCGCCACCTCCGTGGTCGCGTAGCGGACGATCGCGCCCATGTCGCCGGGCCCGCCGGGGCCGTTGTAACGCCCGTCGAGGGTGAGAGCGATGTTCGCGGTCACCTTGCGTGCGGTCGAGTTGGTCATCGCTGTACTTCCTCTTCGTCGGTGTGAACGGCGTTGGCGAGATTGCCGAGACTCTGGCCGAAGCCGATCTCGATGCCTGCGATGAAGTCCGCGGAGTCGACGGTGCTGTCGGTGATCCGGTAGCGGACGTCGAGGTCCGTGCCCGTTCCGTCGGCGGTGGGCCGGAGGCCGAAGTCGACGTGGGCGGTGAAGGCGGCGCCGCCGTCGGGGAGCTGCGGGGAGAGCCGGTACGCGAGGCGTTCACCAGGGCGTACGTCGTCGACGACGCCCTCCCCTCGCCCGGCGACCACGTCGGAGCCGTCGACGTCCTCGACATCGCGATACTCCAGGACGATCCGCCCGCCGGGGCGCGCCTCGAAGACGAGCTCGGAGACATGGAGGTCGTCGGGCGTCCACCATCGGGTGAGCAGGGCGGGCTCGGTCAGATGGCGCCAGACCAACTCGGGGTGGACCGCCAGCGACCGGTGGAAGCTGAACGAACGGCCGTCGGCCCACCCCGGCTCCTCGGCCGCCAGACGCTCAGTTTCGAGGCTGCGCCCGTAGTGGTCGTACGTCACGCGCAGGCCACCGACCTGGTCCGAGATGTCGGCGAGCCGCCCGAGCGCGGTCGCCAGGTCCCGCAGGGGAGCGGACCGCAGCGCGTAGATACGGCGCTGGCCGGTCCGCTGGGAGGTGACGACGCCGGCGCGCTCCAGGGTCTGCAGGTGCTTGGTCGTCTGCGGTTGGCGCGCCTCGGCGAGCTGCGCGAGAACACCCACCGGGCGGGGGCGCTCCGCCAGGAGGCTTATGAGCCGCCAGCGGGCCGGGTCGGCCAGTGCGGCGAGGAGTTCGTCCATGCAGGCAAGCATTCACTGCCAAGAATATTCGTGTCAAGGAATATCTCGGATCCGGTTGGAGGCCGGTTGCGCCCACGTATTGACGACCCCTCAGCCCTACGCGCAGCATTGCCGGAACCTGTACGTTCCTGTTGCTTGCTGTGCGGGAATGTTCTCCCGCGATCGATGTTCGTGCCGTGCTGCTGACCCCCACCTGCGGAGCTGCCGACGATGAACGCTCGAATGCTCAGGCTCCACGCGAAGGCCATGGCCGCACTCCTCGCCGGCTGCCTGCTCGCCACGTTCTCGCCCGGCGCCGCCGTCGCGGTGCCCGATCACCCGACCGCAGGCGCCACCGACACCGACACCGCCAGCGACAGCCCCACCGGCGCCGGGAATCCGTTCGTCGACGGGTGGTACGCGGACCCGGACATCGCCGTGTACGACGACACCTACTGGGTCTACCCCACCACCTCAAGGGCGTACGAGGAGCAGACCTTCCTCGACGCCTTCTCGTCGACCGACATGGTCAACTGGACCAAGCACAGCAACGTGCTGACGACGGACGCCATCTCCTGGGCCGAGTACGCCGTGTGGGCACCCGCACCGGTCGAACGCGACGGCAAGTACTACCTGTTCTTCGCCGCCAACGACATCCAGAACGACTCCAGCCTCGGCGGTATCGGCGTCGCGGTGGCGGACAAGCCGGAAGGCCCGTACTCCGACGCCATCGGACGCCCCCTGATCGGGCAGTTCCACAACGGCGCCCAGCCCATCGACCAGGACGTCTTCATCGACGACGACGGTCAGGCGTACATGTACTACGGAGGCTGGGGCCACGCGAACGTCGTCAAGCTCAACGACGACATGACCAGCCTCGGCACCTTCGCCGACGGCAGTACGTACAAGGAGATCACGCCCGCGGACTACGTCGAGGGCTCCCAGATGTTCAAGCGCGACGGCATGTACTACCTGATGTGGTCCGAGGGCGGGTGGACGGGTCCGGACTACTCGGTCTCGTACGCCATGTCCGACTCACCGACCGGCCCCTTCGCCAAGATCGAGAAGGTGCTCGCCCAGGACCCGGCGGTGGCCAAGGGCTCCGGTCACAACTCCGTCGTCAACGTGCCCGGCACGGACATCTGGTACATCGTCTACCACCGCAGGCCGCTCAGCGAGAGCGCCGGCAACAACCGCCAACTCGCCTACGACCGGATGTACTTCAACGCCGATGGCACGATCCGCCCCGTGGAGATGCAGGTCGAGGACAACTTCGCCGACGGCAACGCCCTGGGCTGGCAGACCTACGGCGGATCGTGGTCGGCCGGCGACGGACGCTACCGCGCGGACAGCTCGCCGGGCGGCAAGGCACTGCTCGACACCGACTTCGCCGACTTCACCTACGACGCCGACGTCACGGTCGCCTCGGGCGACGGTGACGCGGGCCTGATCTTCCGCGCCACACGGCCGTCGGTGGGAGTCGACAACTACACCGGCTATTACGCGGGGATCAGCCCGACCGGCAAGGTGGTGCTCGGCCGGGTGAACGACTCCTGGACACCGCTGGAGTCCGTCGGCGCGTCCCTCCCCGCCGGGTCGACCCATCGGCTCCGGATCTCGGCCGTGGGTTCCGCGATCAAGGTGTACGTGGACGACATGGCCACGCCCAAGATCTCGGTGACCGACGACACCTACCGCGGCGGAGCCACCGGGGTACGGGTCTTCAACACCGCCGCGGACTTCGACAACGTGTCTGTCGACAAGGCCGGGTGAGCCGGGCAAAGCCGGGTGAGCCAGGCAAAGCCGGGTGGGCCGGGGAAGGCCAGGTGAGTCGGGAAGGGGCGGCTCCTAAGCTGATCCGCATGGTGCCCGTACCCGTAGCCGTACCCGTACATGCCCTCGCCCACCGGCCGTTGACCGTCGCGGCCGTCGCCGAACTCGTCGCGCTGCCGACGGCTCCGCTCCTCCCCGACAACGACTTCGACACCGTCGACGCGGAGCTTCGGCGACGCGGATGGCGCTGGGAACACGAGTTGGTCTGCGACTCCTACCGCGCCGGACACGGGCATGTGCTGTGCACCGACGGCGTCGATCCCTTCGGGCACCCGGACGCCCGGCACTTCCTGGTCTTCGGCGAGCTGTATCCCGTCGACCCGGACGACGAGAGCGTGGGCAACGGGCCGTGGCTGTACGACCTCATGGATCAATGGCGGGAGCAGCCGGGCTGGAGTGAGCGCAGGCCGGCGACGTACGGAGACTGCGAGGCCGTACTCGCGGAGGCGGCGCGGGCGGTGACGGAGCACCTCGGTACGGCCCCCGAGCGCACGATCGTGTCGTCAGCGGCCGTGGTCACCGGCCACGCGATGACGCACCGCGTCTGGCGCACCTCCACCCACGCCCTGGTGCTCGGCCCGGCGGCCGACAACGGGCCTTACGGCTACCTGACGCATCTGCAGCTGTCGTACACGCCGCTCGCCTGCGGTCCCGAGCTGCCCGCCGCGCGCGACGCGGACGACGCAGACGCCGTAGTACAAGAGAACGACGAGGCGGGCCTGGCCAAATGGATCACGGCGCACGTCGACTGGTGACCTCGGTCTCCTCCGGCACCGCCCACCCGCCACGCGGCCGTAATTCCGTCCGGACCGGGGCCCGCCGGGCGGGGCTTACCCGCCTCGCCGACGCGGGTGGGTCATGATCGGCGATGGTCGGCGTTCGGCCGGGCCGGGGGCGGCGTAAGGGAGATTGCCGTGGACATCCTGCTGGTCGCGAGTGCCTTCAACAGTCTGACCCAGCGCGTCTTCGCCGAACTCGGGGACCGCGGGCACTCCGTCCGCGTGGAACTGGCCCTGGGTGACGAGCCACTACGGGAAGCCGTACGCCGTACCGCCCCGGATCTGGTCGTCGCACCCATGCTCAAGACCGCGATCCCTGCCGACATCTGGTCGGCCCATGTCTGTCTGATCGTCCATCCAGGACCGGTGGGCGACCGTGGACCGTCCTCGTTGGACTGGGCCGTGCACACCGGCGCCACCGACTGGGGGGTGACCGTCCTGCAAGCCGCGGAGGAGATGGACGGCGGGGATGTCTGGGCCTCGGTTCCATGTCCGGTACCGGCGATCGGCAAGAGCGACCTCTACCGCAACGAGGTCTCCGACGCCGCGCTCGAAGCGGTGCTGCTCGCGGTGGAGCGCTTCGCCTCCGGAACGTACGTTCCACAGCCGCAGGACACCCCGCCTACGGAGGCGAGGACCGGCGCGTGCGGTCGGCCGTACTTCGACCAGAATCTGCGACGCGTCGACTGGGCCTCGGACCCGACCGAGACCGTGCTGCGCAAGCTGCGCGGGGCGGACTCGCAGCCCGGTGTGCTGGACGAACTCCTCGAAGAGGAGTGGTACCTGCACGGCGGCCACCCCGAGGACACCCTGCGCGGGCGGCCTGGCGACCTGGTGGCCACCAGGTCCGGTGCCGTCTGCCGGGCGACCGTCGACGGGGCGGTGTGGATTCCCGAGCTGCGCCCCCGCCGTAAGGCGGGCGGCCCGGCCACGTTCAAACTGCCGGCGGTTCTGGCCCTCGGGGACCGAATGCCGGCGCTGCCGGAGATCGCCGCGCCGTGGGAACTGCCCGAGGGGCGGCGTACGTGGAGTGACATCCGCTACCGCGAGGCGGGCCCGGTCGGCTTCCTCTCGTTCGCCTTCGCCGGCGGGGCGATGAGTACGGAGCAGTGCCGGCGCCTGCTCACGGCGTACCGGTTCGCCTGTGCACGGCCGACCACGGTGCTGGTACTCGGCGGGAGCCGTGACTTCTTCTCCAACGGCATCCACCTGAACGTCATCGAGGCGGCCGCCGACCCCGCGCGGGAGTCCTGGGAGAACATCAACGCCATGGACGACCTCGTGGAGGCCCTGCTGACCACGACGGACCGGATGCTCGTGAGCGCGCTGGGCGGCAACGCAGCGGCGGGCGGCGCCATGCTGGCCCTGGCCGCGGACGAGGTCTGGTGCCGGACCGGAGCCCTACTCAACCCGCATTACCGGCTGATGGGGCTGTACGGGTCGGAGTACTGGACGTACACGCTGCCCCGCAGAGTGGGACACGAGGAGGCCGAGCGCCTGACGCGCCGCGCCCTCCCGGTGACGGCTTCCCGGGCGTACGGGATCGGGCTGGTGGACGTCGTCGTCGAGAGCACACCTCAGGACTTCGGCGCGGTGGTCGCACGCCGCGCGTCGCGTCTCGCGTCGGCACCGGGCACGCGGCGGCGCATCGGTGAGAAGAAGGCGGCGCGCGAACGGGACGAGGCGGTCGCGCCGCTGAGCGCGTACCGGGAACGGGAACTGGCCGAGATGCGCGCCACGTTCTTCGATCCCGGCGCGCCGTACCACGCGCTGCGGGCCGCCTTCGTACGGAAGACGAAGCCGTCGTCGACGCCGGAGCATCTCAGGGCCGGGACGTCGCGGGTGGTCGGCCAACCTGGGTGATCAGGAAGGTGGTGCGGATCTCCGCCGGGCCCCGGCCCCCGCCCAGGCGGCATCTCGAACCGTCCTCCTACAGAGGCCGTTCGAAGCACAGTGAATTGTCCGAGTCCGCGTAGTGACCGAAGCCCGGGATCGGTTCGTAGCCGGAGCGCGTGTAGAAGCGGACCGCGTCCGGCTGGGCATCTCCCGTCTCCAGACGGAGACTTGACCACCCCTGGTCACGCGCCCAGTCCTCCAGCGCGAGCAGGACGCGCGACGCGACGCCCGTGCCGCGCGACGCCGGAGCGACGTACATGCGCTTGATCTCGCCGACGCCGCCCGCGCCACCCGCACCGCCCCTGCCGACTGCGCCGAGAGCGCGCAGTCCTCCGCAGCCCACGGCTGACCCGTCGTCCTCGTACGCCACGAAGAAGACCGCGATGTCCGCCTCCGACGGCGGAACGCCGGGTTCGCTGTCCGGGGTCCCGTACCGCTCGGCGATCTCGACCCGCTGGCGCGCACGCAGGGCGACGGCGTCCGGGTTGTCCCACTCGACCTGTTCGATCTTCATGCGGGAATTCTGCTGAACCCGTGTTTCGAGTGGGTGAAGCCGGTGGCACTCAGTCGATCCGCGAACGTGTCCACACCGCCCGGTTTCCCTGCGCGGCGCAATATTGGTCTCGCTCGCCTGTCGATCGCGGGCCGTCCCGTTCGCCGTTGTCAGTGAGGCCGCCGACAGGTGCGGCTCCCGCGTACGAACGAAGGAAACGCGCATGCGAAAGCTGATGGTCACCACATTCGTCTCCCTCGACGGGGTGATGCAGGGGCCCGGTGGCAGTGACGAGGATCGGGACGGCGGGTTCGAGCACGGGGGATGGTCCGTGCCGCACTTCGGGGCGGATCTCATCGAGCGGATGACCGACGTGGTCCACCGCGCCGACGCGCTGCTCGTCGGGCGCAGGACGTACGACATCTTCGCCGCCACCTGGCCGCTCGCCGAGGCCGACGACCCGATCGGGTCGAAGATGAACAGCGTGCGGAAGTACGTCGCGTCGCGGACACTGGACACCGTGTCGTGGCAGAACTCGACCCTGCTGACGGGCGATGTCGCCGAGGCCGTCGCCGGGCTCAAGCAGGGCGACGGCGGCGAGATCCAGGTGCACGGCAGCGGTGATCTGATCCAGACGCTGATCGCGCACGACCTCGTGGACGAGTTCCATGTGCTGGTCTTCCCGGTGCTCGTCGGCTCCGGGAAGCGCCTCTTCGGGAAGGGCACCGTCCCGGCCGGGCTGAAGCTCGTCGACACCGCGAGGTCCGAGAGCGGTGTCGTCATCAGTACGTACGCGCGCGCCGGCCAGGTCGAGTACGGGGCCATGGGCCCGGAAACCGGCAACTGGTGACTGGCAACCGGCGACTGGCAACCAGCGATTGGTGACTGATAACCGACAGGCTGTTGAGTCGAGCGGACCGGAGGGACGAGCGTCATGCCGCAGTACGCGATTCTGATCTACGAGAAGGAAACCCCGGGCGGCGTCGCCGACATCCCGCCCGACGTCATGGAGGCGAACATGCGCGCCGGCGAGCAGATCGCCGCGATGGGCGTGCGCGTCGTCCACGAGCAGGGGCTCGAACCCAGCGGGGCCACGCGCACGATCCACAAGGACGGGCTGGTCACCGACGGGCCGTTCATCGAGAGCAAGGAAGTGATCGCCGGGTTCTTCGTGGTCGAGACCGAAGACCTCGAAACGGCGGTCGCCGTCGGCAAGCTGCTCCCGATCATGGACGGCGCGGTCGAGGTACGGCCCCTGCTCCCCGTTGAGTGACGTCGAGTGACCTCGGTCCGCCGCGCCGTCGAGGACGCGCACCGTCGCGAGTGGGCCTCCGTGCTCGCCGCGACGGTACGTGTCACCCGCGACCTGGACCTGGCGGAGGAGTGCGTCCAGGACGCCTACGCCGCCGCCCTCGTCGACTGGGCGCGCGGCGGTGTGCCGGGCAGGCCCGGTGCCTGGCTGACGACCGCCGCCCGGCACAACGCCCTCGACGCTCTGCGCCGCGCCAGGACCCTCCGGTCGAAGCTGCACCTCCTGATCGAGCCAGAGCCAGAGCCAGAGCCAAAGCCGGAAGCGGAGACCGAGCCCGAAGTCCCCGCTCCCGACGACCGGCTGCGGCTCGTCTTCCTCTGCTGCCACCCCGCCCTCGCCCCCGCCGCCCAGATCGCCCTCACCCTGCGCCTCGTCTGCGGCGTCCCGACCCCCGACATCGCGCAGGCGTTCCTCGTCTCCGAACCCACCATGGCGGCCCGCATCACCCGCGCCAAGAAGAAGATCGTGGCCGCCCGCATCCCCTTCCGTATGCCCGCCCCCGCCGAGCTGCCCACCCGCGTCGACTCCGCCCTCACCACCATCCATCTGCTTTTCACCACCGGCCACACCGCACCCGCCGGCCCCGCGCTGACCAAGGACGACCTCGCCGGGCGCGCGCTCGATCTGGCCCGGCTGCTGCACGCGCTCCTGCCGGACGAGCGTGAGGTACGGGGGCTCCTGGCGCTGCTCATCGCCAACCACGCCCGCCGGACCACCCGTACGACCGAGGACGGGCGCCCGTCGTTGCTGGCCGAGCAGGACCGTACGGCCTGGGACCAGGACGCCATCGCCGAGGCGCACGAGCTGGTCCTCGGCGCGCTCCGGGGCGGCGCCCCCGGCCGGTACGCGCTCCAGGCCGCCATCGCCTCGCTGCACGCGTCCGCGCCGACGTACGCCGAGACGGACTGGGACCAGATCGTGGTTCTGTACGACGCGCTGCTGACGATCTGGTCGTCGCCGGTGGTCGCGCTCAACCGGGCCGTGGCCGTCGCCATGGTCGACGGGCCGACGACGGCGCTGGCCGAGGTCGAGGCGCTCGAACAGGACGAGCGCCTCGCCGGCTACCGCTATCTGCCCGCCGTCAAGGCCGATCTGCTGCGCCGCCTGGGGCGGGCCGAGGACGCCGCCGTCGCGTACGAGCGTGCCGTCGCACTGGCCGACAACGACGCCGAGCGCGCCTTCCTCACCGACCGCCTCGCAGAGAGCCGCGCCGCTGCCCACGACTACCCATGACTACCCGTGAGGCTGTCCGTGCCGCCTATCCGTGCTTCGTGAACTCCGCCGTCCCCAGCGTCGTGAACCACGAGCGGATCTTCGCCACGTCGTCCGTCTTCGCCAGCGAGAGCAGCAGCAGAATGCGCGCCTTCTGCGGGCTGAGGTCCGCGGCCCCGACGACCGCGTCGTCACCCTCGCCCTCGTCGTAGACGGCGCCGTTGCCCGTACGCGTGGTGGACGCGAACACCACGCCCTGCTTGGTGGCGTCGGTGCGGGCCGCCGACATCGACGACGAGATGCCGCCCGCGCCCGTACCCGCCGTGACGACGCCGTCCGCGCCCGCGTCGGCGAACGCCTTCACGGCCTCGCCACTCGCGCCCTGGTAGCTGAACGCGATCTCGACCTTCGGCAGGTCCTTCTCCGCGATCCTGCCGACGTCGAACGGGGTACGCCAGCTCGACCTGCCGCACTTCTCCACCCGCGCGGGCGCCCTGTTGATCCGCACGCGCTCCTGGTCCACGACCCCCAGCGTCCCGCTCGCGCCGCTGTTGAAGGTGTCCATGCGCAGCGCGTCCGTCTTGCGTACCTCGCGCGCCGCCTGGATCTCGTCGTTGAGCATGATGACGCTGCCGAAGCACGTGGTCTTACGGCTGGCGGCGAGCTGGATCGCGTTGTACAGGTTCGCGGGACCATCCGTACCGAGGACGGTCCACGGGCGCATCGCCCCGGTCAGGATCACCGGCTTGTCGCTGCGGACCGTCAGGTCGAGCCAGTACGCGAACTCCTCCATCGTGTCCGTGCCGGTGGTGACGACCGCCGCGTCATTCGTACGGAGGGCCTTGTCGACCGCGAGGGTCAACGCGCGGAATTCGGCTATGGAGTAGCTGCCGGAACCCTTGTTGCCGAACTGCACGGTGGACACGTCGGCGATCTCGTTCACCTCCGGCTTGAGGTCGCCGACCAGCTCGGAGATGGGGATCTTGCCGGACTGGTAGTCCTGGAAGTCCACCCTGCTCTGGCTCACGCCGGCGATCGTTCCGCCGGTGCCGATGACGGCCACCTTCGGGCGCTTGGCCGGGGACTTGTCCCTTTCGGCGGCGGTGGCCGTGCCGGCGGTCAGGGCAACGACCGCCGTCAGCAAGGCGCTTCGACGCAGGATTCCTCGCATGCCGTACCTCTCCCAGACGGACTGAACGGACTGATCACGCCAGATCTGGGAGAAACGTGACTGAGGCATATTTCACGCCACAGCCGTCGCCGTTAAATCAGCGTTTCGCACAGGGACAGCACGAGAAGACAGATCGGGAGAAGACAACAGATGGGGCGCCCGAGTGGGCGCCCCATCCTTAAGTCAGACTCTTGTCGCACATCTCCTACTGCGTATCGCCCTTGCGCTCGCCCAGCGTCACGTCGACCTGCGACTCCTTGCCGCCTCGCGTGTATGTGATCTTGATCTTGTCGCCCGGCTTGTGCGTCCAGATCTCGCTGATCAGCGTCGGGCCGCTGTCGATCGGCACGTCGTTGAACTTCGTGATGACGTCACCCGACTTGAGCCCCGCCTTCGCGGCCGGCCCGTCCGGCGTCACCGCCGGGGTGCCGCCCCCGCCGTCGCCCGAGATCGTCGCGCCGTCGCCGCCCTCCGACATGGAGACCGTCGCGCCGATGACCGGATAGACGGGCTGCCCGGTCTTGATCAGCTCCCCGGCGACCGTCTTCGCCTGGTTGATCGGGATGGCGAAGCCGAGGCCGACCGAACCCGACTGGGTCCCGCCGCCACCGCCGCCACCACCCGAGGGCTGGATGGCCGAGTTCATGCCGATGACCGCGCCCCGCGCGTCCAGCAGCGGACCGCCGGAGTTGCCGGGGTTGATGGAGGCATCGGTCTGCAGGGCGCTCATGTACGAGTTCTTGTCGCTGGAACCGTCGCCGGAGGCCACCGGGCGGTTCTTGGCGCTGATGATGCCCGTCGTGACGGTGTTGGAGAGCCCGAAGGGCGCGCCGATCGCGATCGTCGAGTCGCCGACGGCCACCTGGTCCGAATTGCCCAGGGCCAGCGGCTTCAGGCCGGACGGCGGGTCCTTCAGCTTCACCACGGCGACGTCGTAGCCCTCGGCGCGGCCGACGACCTCGGCCGCGTACTCCTTGCCGTTGGAGAACGTCGCCGTCAGGTCTCCGCCGTCGGCGGCCGAGGCCACCACGTGGTTGTTCGTGAGGATGTGGCCCTGCTTGTCGTAGATGAACCCTGTGCCTGTACCGCCGTCACCGCCCTGGGCCTGCGCCGTGATCGTGACGACGCTCGGGAGCGCCTTGCCGGCCACCGCCGCCGTGCTGCCCTCCTCGCGCTTCAGCGCCGGGGAGTCGGCCGCGGAGACCGTGGTCGAACCACCGCTGACGCTGTCGTCGTTGTTGCTGTCCGCCGCCCAGTAACCGATCCCGCCGCCGACCACTCCGGCGACCAGCGCCGCCGCGAGCACCGCGGCGATCAGCCCACCGGGGCGCTTACGGGACGGCTGCGGCCCGGACGGGGACGGCTCGCCCCATCCGCCGCCACCACTGCCACCGCCTCCGTAATGAGGCTGGGACGGCGGGGGCGGGGGCGGCGGCCATCCCGCGTCGGGGGCCGAGCCGGTGGATCCCGCCGTGCCGGGGAGGTACGCCGGTACGGCTCCGGGCAGCTGCGTCGTGGGCTCGGATCCCTGACCGGGCTCACTGGCCCGGCCGGGCTGCTCGGGGTACGGCGGAGGGGTCTGCTGCTGCGGGGCGTCCTGGTGCTGCGGGGGCTGGTGCCGCTGATCGTGCGTGAACTCCCCCGGAGCGGACGCGGGTGTGCCCTCGGGAGCGGCAACCGGCACGGGAGGTACGGACGGGGCGGACGGGACCGCTGTGCCCTCGTTCTCGGTGCTCACAGTCTTTTACTCCTCGGTTCCACATCAGTCTTCGGCAAGAGTTCCGCTGTTTTCCGCCGCGTTCAGGTGGCGGTACATGACCTTCGACATGTACACGTCTCTCGTACGTCGCTGCCCTCAGCTTTTCCCACAGCACGTCAGGCCACGGTAAGCAGGACCTGTGTGTCTCCCCACCATCCTTTATTACGGGGCAAACGGGACGCATCCGCAGTACGCCCCGGGAGGGGCACCGCCCCACGCTTACCCCGTCTCGGTGACACCATGGCGGGGTGACTCAAGCACGGCAGCACAGCATCCAGGTCGTCGCCCACCGAGGAGCCTCCGAGGACGCCCCTGAACACACTCTGGCCGCCTACAAGAAGGCCATCGAGGACGGGGCCGACGCACTGGAATGCGATGTACGGCTGACCGCCGACGGGCACCTCGTCTGCGTACACGACCGCCGCGTGAACCGCACCTCCAACGGACGCGGCGCCGTCTCCGCCCTGGAGCTCGCCGATCTGGCCACCCTCGACTTCGGCTCGTGGATGGAGAACATGGACAGCGAGGAGAGTCCCGACTGGAAGGACCGCTCCCTCACCTCCGTACTGACGCTTGAGCGCCTGCTGGAACTCGTCGCCGACACCGACCGGCGCATCGAACTGGCCATCGAGACCAAACATCCCACCCGCTGGGCCGGACAGGTGGAGGAGCGGCTGCTCCACATGCTGGCGCGCTTCGGACTCGACGGCCCGGCACCCGGCAGGCCGTCCGGCGGGTCGTCCGGCCGATCGCCGGGCGGGTCACCCGATCCGTCCCCGGTACGCATCATGAGCTTCTCGGCCCGGTCGCTGCACCGCATCGCCGACGCCGCGCCGCAACTGCCGACCGTCTATCTGATGCAGTTCGTCTCGCCCCGGCTGCGCGACGGACGGCTGCCCGCAGGCGCCCGGATCGCCGGGCCCGGCATCCGGATCGTGCGCAACCAACCGGGCTATGTGGAACGGCTGCACAAGGCGGGGCACCGTGTCCATGTCTGGACGGTGAACGAACCGGAAGACGTCGAACTCTGCGCGAACCTCGGAGTGGAGGCAATCATCACCAACCGCCCCAAACAGGTGCTGTCCCAACTGGGACGCCTTGCCTGACTTGTCGGGGATTGGGGAGTACGGAGGGTGACGTGGAGTGCACCGGCGCGTTCGGTACGTGTTCGACCCTGTCGAGTGCGTCACTGACCTTCCCTTGGCCGGTTTCCGGTCCAGGCCATTGGGGCATTCACACCGTGGCGTGGGGCAAAGGAGGTCTCGGGGGTGGCGTTTGTGGTGGCACAAGAAGTGCCCACGTCGTCGAGCATGGCCGTTCCCCATGGCCCTGCGGGCGTGGGACAGGCGAGGCATCGGATGCGCGAGCAGTTGCGCGGCCGAGGGATGCCGGACGCGGTCGTCGACGATGCCGTACTGATCCTTTCCGAACTGCTCAGCAATGCCTGCCGGCACGGCAGACCGCTGGGGCGCGCGGAGATCGGTGACGGCGACGTACGCGCCGCCTGGGAGGTCGACGGCGCCGGCCGGCTGACCGTCGAGGTGACGGACGGCGGCGGCCCGACCCGACCGGTTCCGGCCACACCCTCGGTCACCGCGCGCGGCGGCCGCGGGCTGAACATCATCACCTCGCTCGCCCAGGACTGGGGCGTACGGGACAGCTCGTCCGGCGAGGTCACGGTGTGGGTGATCGTCACCGAAGGGCATCGCCATGAGGATTTCTCTACGCGCGTCGCTGTCCCTGAGCTGGACTTCGCCGACACCTTCGACCCGGTCGACGACCTGACCTGACGGACGGGTCGGCGAACAGGTCGGCGAACGGGCGGGCCGACGAGCCGGTACGCGCGGCGGGCAAACGCGACAGGCACGCGCGCCGGGTACGCGGTACGCGGGGCAGCCACGGAGCGGCAGCCGCGGAGCCGTACGCGACCCTCGTACGCGCCCCCACCCGCCCTCCCCCGATGGGGCGTTGCGCCCACGGCAATACGCGGTACGGCTAGGCTCGCGCCCGACACCGCACTGCCGCTATCGGGAGAAGCCCACCATGGCCAAGAAGCGCCCCCAGACCAAGGCCGCGAAGGCTCAGTCCGCGAAAGCTCAGCTCACGGACGGGCCAATTCCGGTCGTGGGCGCGCGCGAGCCCTGCCCGTGCGGCTCGGGCCGCCGCTACAAGGCCTGTCACGGCCGGGCCGCCGCACAGGCCGTCACCGAGCTGGTCCAGCGCCCCTTCGAGGGGCTGGCCGACGAGTGCGACTGGATCGCGCTGCGCGAGCTGGTGCCCGCCGCGACCGCCGAACTGACGCTCAAGGGGGGTCTGCCGGACGGCGTACCGTCCGTGACCCTCGCGACCGTCCTGCCGATGGCCTGGCCCGCGCTGCGCCGCGACGACGGCTCCGTGCTGCTCGCGCTCCAGAACGACACCTCCTCCGGCGACCTCAGCCGCGACCTCGCCGACACGCTCCGGCGGGCGCTGAGCGCGGAGCCCGGCAACCCGGTCGCCGCGCAGCGCGTTCCGGCAGACGGGCCGCGTCTTCAGGACCTGCTGGACCCGGACGCCGACTTCGCGCCGGTCGTCCACCCGGGCTTCGAGTTCTGGGTGCCGGACGCCGAGAACGCGACCCCCGAGGTGACCGCGTCGCTGGAGCGGGCCAACGCCGCCGCGATCCCGACGGTGAAGCTCACCGGCGCGGACGCCGCGTACTGGTGCGAGACGCCCGACAAGAACCACCTGCGCTGGGTCATGCCGCACCCCGAGGAGAAGCTGCTCGACGCGCTCGCCCGGCTGCACGCCGCCGGCACGTCGAGCCTCGGCGAGGGCACACGGCTGGTCGGCTCCTTCCGGGCGCACGGGCTCACGGTGCCGGTCTGGGACCTGCCGAGCGCGATGCGCGCCGAGGACTGCGAGAAGCCCGCGGCGGAGCTGCAGGAGCGGCTGACGGCCGCCCTGGCGGTGGACGCGCCGCTGACCGGGGACGAGCGCCGGGCGCGCGGCGGGCTCACCAACCGCCAGGTGACCCTCAGCTGATCCTCACCTGAGGCTCAGCTGAGGCTCAAGAAATTCGTCGCCCACGGTGACAGTCGTCACAACTGCCCGTACCGGCAAGTAATTTCTTGTCCGAATACATCAGATCGAATTTGCTAACCGTCGATCTCTTGTTACCGTTCTAGAAGTCCGGTCGCTGGTGCATCCCCCGTCGCCAGCGACCGGGCGTCTTCGTTCCCCGGCGGTGTTCGTGCAATTTCCGGAGTGAAGAGTGCAGAGTTGCCGCGCCGTTGCGCGCCTCTCGGCCGTCGCATCCGTGAACCGACCGGGATCCTCAACTGGCCGACGGAGCAGCGGAGTTGCTGCCGGACCTGAGCAACAGCGGCCCGGTCCCGTCGGCACTTCCCGCGAACTCCGCGACCGCCCAGTACCGTGCGGGCTTTCCCGCAGTGCGTTCACGCGGAGTTTCACAAGAACCCGGCTCGTCGCCGTCTTCCACCGCGCAGTGGGACTGCACGGTCCGCCCGCCGGGCCCCATCAGGCTGAGCACGGAACGCAATTCCTCACCTGATGCATTCCGGTAGTACGTACGGCCCCAGGTGTCCCCGTTCTCGGTGAGAACGCAGGTCTGGGCCTCGATCCCGTCACGCGACGTGAGCGCCGGACCGCAGTGCTCGACGGCCGCGACGTCGCCGTTCTCCGGCTCCTGGTGGGTGACCGGGGGCGCCGCACGGGGCGTGTCGGGCCCGGAGCGCGTCGTGGGGCCGGTCGCCGGACCGCCCGCGGGGCCCGCGGACGCGGCCAGCGGCAGCAGGGCGGTGAACACCACCAGGGTGGCGAGCCCGATCACACGGAGATTCATGGGGCCCACCTGCCGCTGCCGGGGAGATCTTGACCGTCGGCCGAAGATATCGGCGGAATCGGGCCACCCGGCGCGCCGCGCGCCCATTTCCCGTACAACTCGGGCCACCTCGCACCCGTACGAGTGACAGCCGCGACGAAAACCGGGCCGCACCTCGAAGGCGCGGCCCGGTATGTCGGTGCGTATGTCGGTGCGTACGCACCCCTGTGCTCAGTAGGCGAGTCTGCTGCCGCCGTCCGGCGCGCTCGTGCTCGCCTCGACCAGCGCGTCCACGACCGCCTCCACGTCCGGCAGCCACGGCGACGCCGAGCCGGGCAGTGGCGCCCGCTCCCAGCGCACCTGACCGCCGACCGCCTCGGACGGCGGGAGCACCAGATAGCCGCCCTCGCCGTGGAAGCGGAGCGAACTGGGCACCCAGTCCTTGGCGAAGAGCAGCTCACCGAGCCGCTCCAGGGTGTACGGGGCCACCAGCAGCGACCAGCGCGTGGGTGTCGCCACGACCGGGCCGAGGCGCATCCCCATCTGGTCCAGTGCCACCAGCGCACGCTCCCCGGCGGCAGCGGGCAGACTCACCGCGCACGGCGCGGTGCCTCCGGTGGCCATCACGATCGGGGCCGTGGGCCGGTTGGCCCACCACCAGCGCACCATGCGCTCGTCGGTCGTCGCGGCCAGCAGGCCGGGATCGAAGGGGTGCGCGCCGGGTACGGCGCACTCCGGGTCCGGGCAGGCGCAGCCGAGGCCACGATCGCCCCGGCCGCCGGACGTCTTCAGGCCGGCTCCGGGAAGTACGGGCCACTGCCACGCCGTGGCGCACGTCAGCGCCGCTTCGAGTGGGGCAGGCATCCCCTTGCGCCTGAACAGGAGCCTGCGTCGCCTTCCGAGGATCTCGCGCATGAGCGCTCGTTCCTTTCCGTTGAACGCCGAGGTCCACATGCCACACCGGTAAATCTGTGTGCATGGCTTCACTGTGCGTATCGCTGTGCGTACAGTCGACGCATGTCGTCGACGCTCCGCCGCCCCTTTGGACGGGGCACAGTCGGACTTCGCCAACCTGCGGCTGGGCTCACCGCTCCTGGGCCGAACGCAGTCTGTCTTCGTTAACGCGTAACGACGGGTGGCGCACTCAATGGTCTGTCGATCTTCCTGTGACAGCCCCGCCACTCGCGGGATGGCGCGCGGGCTACGGCGGTTAAGACGCCGAAGCCGTCCGTCAGGTTCCGGGGCCGTCCCAACTGCCCCTGTCCGTCACCGTTTACGTACCCATCACGTGCGGGATGACGCTCCTCCACGATGTCGCCTGCGCTTCACCGGGGAGGCTCCTGTCGAGTTCCCTCAGTCGATCGCAGAATACTGCGCTGGGGTCATTTTCTCGCCAAGATAACCGTCGCACAGACACCAGTAGTTCCGCCAGGACAATGCTGGACATCGCCTCAGTTGTGCGTGTACATGTGGATGCACTGATAGTGGCGCAGTATCACCTGGTGGTTTGCGATGCTATTGCGCGAAACGCACCAGTCAGAAAGCCGGTTGCCATGAGCGCTCCGCACATGCCGAAAGTGGCTGGAATCGATTCAGTAGTTCCGGCTCCCGCGCACACTGCCCCGCCCCTCGACGAGTCCGCCGGCGCACCCGTGGTCATGATCCAGGACCGGCTGGCCGGCTGGGTCTCCGACCTGACCACCCTCCACGAACTCACGGAACGCCTGGCCAGGACGGGTTCGGTGGACGCGGCCCTCAACGAGGTCGTACGGGCCGGAGCCGCCCTCGTCGGCTCCTCGCGCGGCCTGGTCGTCCTCGAACCGGCGCCCCGCGCGGACGAGCACACCCCCTGCGTCACCGTCGGACTCGGCCTCAGCCACGGCGACCTCGGCCAGCTGGAGACCGTACCGCGGGACGCGACCTCCTACGGACGGCTCCTCGACGACACCACGGAGCCCGGGACCGCCGCCGAGTCCGTCGGCGACGTGCTCGGCGACCCGGACCTCGACCCGCTGCACCGCGACGTGGCACGTCGGCTCGGCTACGGCGCCACGTACGCGGTCTCTCTCAGGGCCGAGACGGCCGGACGGATCGGCGCCGCGGTCTGGTTTTACGACGAACCCGCCGAACCGGTGGAAAGACAGCGCCATCTGGTGGGTCTCTACGCCCGGTACGCCGCCGAGCATCTGGCGCGCCTCCTGGAGCTGGAGACCGCCCGCGCCCGCGAGGCCACGATCGCCGACGAGCTGCTGCCCAGCAGGCTCCCCCGGGTGCCGGGCGTACGACTCGCCGTACGGCACCGCACGAGCGGGCACGGCGGCGGCGACTGGTACGACGCGCTGCCGCTGCCCGAGGGCGCGCTGGGGCTGGCCGTCGGCTCCGTGAGCGGGTCGGGGCCGAGCGCCCTGGCCGCCATGGGACGGCTGCGCGCCTCCCTGCGGGCGTACGCGGTGATGGAGGGCGAGGACCCCGTCGCCGTACTGTCCGACCTCGAACTGCTGCTGCGGCTGACCGAACCGGCCCGCACCGCCACCGCGCTCTTCGCCTACGCCGAACCGGCGCTGCGCAAGATCGTGCTCGCCGGGGCCGGGCACGCGCCGCCGCTGATCGTGGGGGAGCAACGTACGGAGTTCGTCGAGACGACGCTGTCGGCGCCGCTCGGGATGCTGTCCTGCTGGGAGGCGCCGAGCGTGGAGCTGTCGCCCGCGCCAGGAGAAACGGTGCTGCTGTACACGGACGGGCTGCTGCGGCGCACCGGCGACCCGATGGACCGGGCCTTCGCGCGGCTGCACGCGGCGGCCGCGAGTGTGCCCAGGAGCCTCAGGGACGATCCGGGGGCGATCGCCGACCACGTACTGCGGCTGGTGCTGCCCGAAGGGCTCGACGAGCCCGTCCCCGGCGGCCGCCACGACGGGAGCGCGGAGGACGTCGTGATCCTCGCCGCACTCTTCGACTGAACCGACTGAACCGACTGAACCGGACCGTCCCCCTCCGGCCTGTCCGCCGCCGCGTACGGCCGCCCCGTCCGCGCGTCCGCCGGGTTGTCCACAGGCCCCCTGGCCAGTCTCCCGTACAGACATACGATGGTGCCGGGACCCGAAAGGTCCAATGTCGTACAGAGGAGGCAGACCGTGGCCGAGGAGCTCATCCCGGAAAAGCCGGAGACCCCGGAATCACTGGGAAATCAGGACACAGTGCTCGATGACGCCGACGAGGCGTCGGCCGAGAAGCCCGTCAAGAAGCGCAAGAACGGCCTGTACATGAGTGTGTCCGACGAGCTGGCCGAGAACATGAAGTCGGGCTGGGCCGACACGGAGCTCCATGACCTGGAGCCCCTCGCACAGGCGACGCACACCGCGGCCCGCCGTGCCGAGCTGTCCGCGCGATTCCCGGGCGACCGCCTGGTGATCCCCGCCGGCGGCCTGAAGACCCGGTCCAACGACACGGAGTACAGCTTCCGTCCCTCCACGGAGTACGCGTATCTCACCGGCGACCACACGGAGGACGGCGTCCTCGTGCTGGAGCCGGTGTCCGGCGGCGAGGGCCACCGGGCGACGATCTATCTCACCCCGCGCTCCAACCGGGGGAACGGCGAATTCTGGCTCGACGGCCGCCAGGGCGAGCTGTGGGTCGGCCGCCGGCACTCGCTCGCCGAGGCCGAGCAGCTGATCGGCCTGCCCGCGAAGGACGTACGGGAGCTGGCCGGCGCGCTGCGCGAGGCGACCGGCCCGGTGCGCGCCGTCCGCGGGCACGACGCCGCCATCGAGGCCGCGCTGGCCGACAAGGTCACGGCGGAGCGCGACGAGGAGCTGCGCGTCCATCTGTCCGAGGCGCGCGCGGTGAAGGACGACTTCGAGATCGGCGAGCTCCAGAAGGCCGTCGACTCGACCGTCCGCGGCTTCGAGGACGTCGTACGGATCCTCGACAAGGCGGAGGCGACCAGCGAGCGCTACATCGAGGGGACGTTCTTCCTGCGCGCCCGCGTCGAGGGCAACGACATCGGCTACGGCTCGATCTGCGCCGCGGGACCGCACGCCACCACCCTGCACTGGGTGCGCAACGACGGGGACGTGCGCTCCGGCGATCTGCTCCTGCTCGACGCCGGCGTGGAGACCCACACCCTCTACACCGCCGACGTCACCCGCACCCTGCCGATCAACGGCCGGTTCGACGAGCTGCAGCGGAAGATCTACGACGCGGTGTACGAGTCGCAGGAGGCCGGTATCGCCGCGGTGAAGCCGGGCGCGAAGTACCGGGACTTCCACGACGCGTCGCAGCGCGTGCTCGCCGAGAGGCTCGTCGAGTGGGGCCTGCTCGACGGGCCGGTCGAGCAGGTCCTGGAGCTGGGTCTCCAGCGCCGCTGGACGCTGCACGGCACCGGGCACATGCTCGGCCTGGACGTCCACGACTGCGCGGCCGCGCGGACGGAGGCGTACGTGGACGGGACGCTGGAGCCCGGTATGTGTCTGACCGTCGAGCCGGGACTGTACTTCCAGGCGGACGACCTCACGGTGCCGGAGGAGTACCGGGGCATCGGGGTCCGGATCGAGGACGACATCCTGGTCACGGAGGACGGCAACCGGAATCTGTCGGCCGGGCTGCCGCGTACGTCCGCCGACGTCGAGGCGTGGATGGCGGCCACCAAGGCCACCGAGCCCGCCGCGCAGGGCTGAGAGCGGGGTCCGGCAGCAGGTCCCGGGCGAACAGTCGTCGGCCCGGTCGCGCGTGACGCGCGGCCGGGCCTTCGGGTTCGTGTGCGCCCATCCCTGAGGGTCAGACTCCGGCGGTCGTACCGCCCAGGGCCACCAGCGGGGTCTCCTCGCGCCACTTCAGGATCTTGTCGAAGCTGATCACCGCGCCCCGCCCCGGCCTGTTCCGGCAGTGGACATGGTCGGCCAGCTGCTCGATCAGCGACAGCCCCCGCCCGTCCTCGGCGGTCGAGGCGGCGAAGGCGGCCGGCCGCCGGACGGCCCGGCGGGAGGGGAATCCCGGCCCGGAGTCGGACACTTCGATACGGCACTTCTCGCCGTCCAGATACGCGGTCACCCGGTACGCCTCCGACGCCTTGGACGGTGCGCCGGGCCCGTCGTCACCGCCGTGCTCGACGGCGTTCGCGCAGGCCTCGCTCAGTGCGACGGACAGATCGAAGGAAATGTCGGGGTCGACGCCCGCGGTCTCCATCGTGCCGATCAGAAGACGGCGCGCGAGCGGGACGCTCGCGGCTTCGCGCCGCAAATGGAGGGACCACCAGATGCTCATGCTCCAGCCTCCTGGCCACAGCTCGACATACCGATACGTATTGCCGTTGCGGGCGACTCGTAAGCACATCGATCGCGTGAAACAACTCATTCGGCGGACGCGCATGACCCGTCCGCCGTTGTAAGGGACAGAGGGTGATCTTCCGGACCTGCCGTAGGAAGCCGCCGACCGCAGTGCGATGATGACCCGGCCATGCCGGATCGTGTCGTACGCGCCGGGGCCGGTCTGCGGCTCCTGAGGGCCGCGGTGTTCACCGCGGTCTGTGTCGTGCTGTCCGGGACAGGACATGTGATCGCGGCCTGTCAGGCCGTCCCCTGGTGGACGCTCGTCATCGGTTTCGCCGGTGTCTTCGCGGTGGCCGCGCCGCTCGCCGGACGCGTCCGTTCACTGCCCTCCATAGCGCTCGCCCTGACGGGTGGACAGCTCGCGCTGCACGCCCTGTTCGGGATGAGCCAGCACCACCTCACGATGCGCGCCGGCGCCGACGACGTACTCGTCCGCATGGCGGCGAAGCTGATCTGCGGGGCCGGCCCGGCGTCGCTGAGCCCCGTCGACGCGCACCGCATCGTGACCGACGCCGGGATCGACCCCGCCACCCTCGGCGGCGCGGCCGCGCAGGGCGGTCACCTGCACGGCGGCACGTCCGCCGCAACGGCCGCCCAGGCGACGGCCGATGGCACCGGCGGGGTGGCCGGGCTGCTGCCCGAGCTGCCCAGCCTGCCCATGTTCCTCGCGCACCTGCTGGCCGCCCTCGCGACCGGCTGGCTCATGCGCCGCGGCGACCTCGCGCTCGCCCGGGTCGCCACGCTCTCGTCCCAGGGCCTCGGCGACGGCTTCGGCGAAGCCGTCGCCGACAACGCGCGGCTGCGGGCGCTGCGGGCCGCCCTCGGTCTCGTACGGGCCCTGCACGCCGGTCTGCCGGTCACGCCCGCCCCCGGGCGGCTCGCCCGGCCGGCCCCACGCCGTGACACTCCGCCGTCGTACACGGAGGAGACGCTTCAGCATTCGGTGATCAGGCGCGGCCCCCCGGCCGTACTCACTCTCGCCGCCTGACGCGACGACACGCCCCGTACGTAGTACGGAGGGCAGTGGCGTCGCGATGCCGACGCGTATCCGCGCGCGGCTCACCGTCTCCCCCACACCCGTGGAGTGTCTCCTGTCATGAACGCCTCTCGTACGAACACGTCTCGTCGCGGTGTCTCGCGGCTGTCCACCGCCGGTCGTACGCGCACCGCGCGCCGTGCGGCAGTCGTCGGCGGCGTCGCCGCGTCCGCCGTCGTACTGCTCGCCGGTCCCGCCCTCGCGCACGTCGGTGTGCAGCCGGTCGGCGAAGCCGCCAAGGGCGGCTACGCGACGGTCAACTTCAAGGTCCCGAACGAGCGCGACGACGCCTCGACCGTCAAGCTCGAAGTGAACTTCCCGACCGAGCACCCGCTGGCGTCGGTGTCGCCGCAGGCCGTGCCCGGCTGGAAGATCGTCGTCACCAAGAGCAAGCTCGCCAAGCCGATCGAGCTGCACGGCAAGCAGATCACCGAAGCCGTCTCGAAGGTCACCTGGACCGCCACGGGCGACGGTGTCGAGTCCGGCTACTTCCAGCAGTTCCCGCTCTCCATCGGCCAGCTGCCCGAGGACGCCGACCAGTTGGTGTTCAAGACCCTCCAGACGTACGACAACGACGAGGTCGTGCGCTGGATCGACGCGCCGACCGAGGGCGCCGAGCCCGAGAGCCCGGCGCCGGTCCTGGCGCTGACCGCCGCCACCGAGGACGGCCACGGCGCGGCGGCCGGTGACAAGGACGACGCCAAGGGCGCCGCCCACGCCTCGGACGACAGCGACGGCAAGGACGGGGCCGGGGCCGGGGAGAACGCAGCCTCGTCCGACAGCAGCGACGGCACGGCCCGCACCCTCGGCATCGTCGGCATCGTCATCGGCGCCGCCGGTGTGGCCTTCGGCGTCCTGGCCGGCCGCCGCCGTACCTCGTCCGACAGCACCCCCGCCAGCTGATCAGCGGGCGCGGGCCCGCCGCTGGGCCCGCGCCCGGAGCCCCGTACTCCACCAATGGGAACTACCTTCATGCGCAAGAAGACCGTGCTCACCGCCGCCGCACTCACGGCGGCCCTGGCACTCACCCTGTCCGCCTGCGGAAGCGGCGGCGACGACGACGCGTCGAAGCCCGTGGCCGACGTCTCCAGCCAGCCGAAGACGCAAGCGGCGACCGTGCTCGACAAGCCCTTCGAGAAGCCGAACCTCGTCCTCAAGGACACCAAGGGCAAGACGTACGACTTCCGCGAGGAGACCAAGGGCAAGCCGACGCTGATCTACTTCGGCTACACGCACTGCCCGGACGTCTGCCCGCTGACGATGAGCAACATCGCCATCGCCAGGAAGGCGCTCCCCAAGGCCGACCAGGACAAGCTCCAGGTCGTGTTCGTCACCACCGACCCCGAGCGGGACACCTCCGCCGAACTCGCCAAGTGGCTGCCGAGCGCGGGCGACCCGTCGTTCGTCGGCCTCACCGGCGACTTCCCGACCATCCAGGCCGGCGCGCGCCAGGTCGGCATCGGCATCGAGCCGGCGACGAAGGAGAAGGACGGCACCGTCGTCTCCATGCACGGGGCCCAGGTCATCGCGTTCTCGCCGAAGACGGACGGCGGTTACGTCCTGTACGGCGAGGACACCACGGCCGACGACTACACGAAGGACCTGCCGAAGCTCATCAAGGGCGAGAAGCCGTGAGGGCGCGCGGCGGCCGTCCCATCGCCGGGTCGGTGCTGGTGTCGCTGGTGTCGGTCGCGTCCCTCGCGGCCCTGGCGGGGTGCTCGTCGGCGGACGCCTCCGAGGACAAGCCTCAGTTGAAGGTCAGCGGGGCGTTCATGCCGCAGCCCGTCAGCGACATGGCGTCCGGCTTCCTCACGGTCACCAACAGCGGTGGCGCGGCGGACAAGCTCACCTCCGTCACCAGCGACATCTCGGACGACGTCACGATCCACGAGACCAAGGACCAGAAGATGCGGCAGGTGAAGTCCTTCGACATCCCGGCCGACGGCGAGCTGAGTCTGGATCGCGGCGGCAGCCATCTGATGTTCATGGGCCTGAAGAAGAAGCTCGAACAAGGCCAACGGATCTCCGTGGAACTGCACTTCGAGAAGACCGACCCGATCAAGGTCGACCTTCCCGTCAAGGAGACCACCTACAACCCCACGCGGCACTGAGGGACTGACTCACCATGACGGCCACCGCCCCCCGCTTCGGAACCCGGCTCATACGGCTGCTGCTCGTCGGCGCCGTAACGGTCCTCGGCCTCTTCGGCGCGCTCTCCGGTACGGCGTCCGCGCACGCGGCGCTGACCGGCAGCGATCCGAAGGACGGGGCGGTGGTCGACGTCGCTCCGCAGGACATCACACTCACCTTCTCCGAACAGATCGCCATGGGCGACGACTCCATCCGGGTCCTCGACCCCAGCAGCAAGCGCGTCGACGTCGCGAAGATGCGCGACCTGAGCCAGGGCGGCACCGTCCGCTACGCCGTCGGCCTGAAGCCCGGACTGCCGGACGGCACGTACACCGTCGCCTGGCAGGCGGTCTCGGCCGACAGCCATCCCGTGTCCGGCGCGTTCACCTTCTCCGTCGGGGCGCCGTCGGCGACCACGGCCACCGTGCCCGATCAGGAGGCCGGGGGCGGACTGGTCGGGACGGTGTACGACACGGTGCGCTACATCTCGTACGTCGGGTTCATCCTGCTCGTCGGCGGGGCGGCGTTCGTCCTCGCCTGCTGGCAGCGGGGCGCTTCCGTACGGCCGTTGCAACGGCTCGTCGTCGGCGGCTGGGTCACCATGACCGCCGCGACACTCGTCCTCCTACTACTGCGGACTCCGTACACCGGGTCCGGCAAGCTCGGCGACATGTTCGACCTCGGCGGGCTGTCGGACGTGCTGGACACCAAGACGGGCGCCGCGCTCGTCTCGCGGCTGTTGCTGCTCGGCGCGGCCGCGCTCTTCATCGCCGTGCTGTTCGGCGCGTACGCGAAGCGCGTCACGGAAGCGGAATCCGAGACGGGATCCGAAACGGAATCTGGAGCGGGATCCGAGAGGGAGTCCGACGCGGGGAAGGCGAAGGGTGATCTCACCTTCGGGCTGAGCCTGGGCGGCGCGGTCGTCGCCGCCGGTATCGCCGGGACGTGGGCGCTGTCCGAGCACGCGTCGACCGGCATCCAGACCGGCCTCGCCATGCCGCTGGACGTCCTGCATCTGCTGGCCGTGGCCGCCTGGCTCGGCGGCCTCGTATCGCTGCTGGTCGCCCTCTACGGGGCGCCGGACATCGAACGCGCCGCCGTGCGGCGCTTCTCGCGGATCGCCTTCGTCAGCGTCGTCGTTCTGGCCGTGACCGGGCTCTACCAGTCGTGGCGGCAGGTCGGCTCCTGGGACGCGTGGACCGGTACGTCGTACGGCCAACTCCTGCTGGTCAAGGTCGGGCTGATCGCCGTACTGCTCGGTGTCGCCTGGTTCTCGCGGCGCTGGACGGGGCTGCTGGGCGAGCAGGCGAAGACGGAGACGGAGACCTCGGCGGATGCCGGAACGGAAGACGGAGCCGAGGAAGCCGAAGAGGTCGGTGCCGATCCCGAGCGCGCCGTCCAACTCGCCCGCCAGCGCACCGCGTTGGCCACAGCCCGCAAGAAGCGGAACCGCGACGCCGACACCGAGCGGTCCGGGCTGCGCCGCTCCGTACTGACCGAGGCGGGCATCGCCCTCGTGGTGCTCGCCGTCACGACCGCCCTGACGGGCACCGAGCCGGGACGTACGCAGGAGAAGGAGGTCGGCCGGTCGAGCACCGAGGCCGCCGCGCCCGCCCCCGCCCGCCCCGTCAACCTCACCGAGCCCTTCGACACCGGCGGTGCGAAGGGCAAGGGCACGCTGCGGCTCACCCTCGACCCCGCCCGCCCCGGCGCCAACCTCATGCACGTCTGGATCGACGGCCCGGACGGGAAGCCGATGGACGTGCCCGAGGTGAAGGTCGCCTACACCCTGAAGTCCGAGCAGATCGGCCCGCTCCCCGTCGTGCCCGAGCGCCTGGCACCGGGACACTGGAGCACGGCCAACGTACAGATCCCGATGCCCGGCGACTGGAATCTCCAGGTGACCGTGCGGACCTCGGACATCGACCAGACCACCATCGAGAAGAACGTGAAGATCGGCTGACCCCGTGAGCGACACCCGTACGACCAATGACACCGACACCGCCTCCGGCGCCGGCTCCGACGGCCGCGACGCCACCCCCGCGATCTCACGGCGGCGGCTGATCGGTACGGCCGGTGCCGTCGGCGCCGCGGGCCTCGTCGCCGGAGCGGCCGGCGGGAGCGCCACGTACGCCGCCACCCGCCCCGACGAGCCGACGGCGCTCGCCACGGTCGGCTCGGCCACCGTCGCGTTCCACGGCGACCACCAGGCCGGCATCACCACCCCGCTCCAGGCCCGCGGCCATCTGGTCGCCCTCGACCTGGCACCGGGCGCCGGACGCAAGGAGGCAGCCGCGCTGCTGCGCCGCTGGTCGGAGACCACGCGACGGCTCATGGCGGGCGAACCGGCCGGGGAGCGCGACACGGGCGTCGCGCTGGACGCGGGACCTTCCGCGCTGACGGTGACCTTCGGCTTCGGCCGGACCTTCTTCGACGTGACGAAGCTGGCCGACCGCCGCCCGTCGGCGCTCGACCCGCTGCCGGCCTTCTCCTCGGACCACCTCGACGCCCGCCGCAGCGAAGGCGATCTGTGGGTACAGATCGGCTCGGACGACTCGCTCGTCGCCTTCCATGCGCTGCGCGCCCTTCTTAAGGAGGCGGGCGACGCGGCGCGGGTGCGGTGGCAGATGAACGGCTTCAACCGCTCGCCCGGCGCCACCGCCCGCCCGATGACGGCCCGCAATCTGATGGGCCAGGTCGACGGCACCAACAACCCCAAGCCGACGGAGCCCGACTTCGACCGGCGGATCTTCGTCCCGGCGAAGCCGCCGGCCGGGACACCCGACTGGATGGCGGGCGGCTCGTACGCCGTCGTACGCCGGATCCGGATGCTGCTCGACGACTGGGACGCCCTGCCGGTCGACCGCCAGGAACTCGTCATCGGCCGCCGCAAGTCCGACGGCGCCCCGCTCACCGGCGGCACGGAGACGACCGCGCTCGCCCTCGACAAGACCGGCCCGGACGGCAGGCTCGTCATCCCGGACAACGCGCACGCACGGATCTCGGCGCCGGAGCAGAACGGCGGAGCGGCGATGCTGCGCCGCCCGTTCTCCTTCCACGACGGCATCGCGGCGGACGGCACGCCCGACGCGGGCCTGCTGTTCGTCTGCTGGCAGGCCGATCCGCTGAGGGGCTTCGTGCCGGTGCAGCGCAAGCTCGACCGGGGTGACGCGCTGTCGGCGTTCGTACGGCACGAGTCGAGCGGCCTGTACGCGGTGCCGGGCGGAGCGCGCGAGGGCGAGTACGTGGGCCAGCGGCTGCTGGAGTCCTGAGCCGGGGCCGGGGCCGGGCCGGACTTCCGGCCCCGGATGCCTGACCTGGGCCGTGGGCTGACGTCCTGGGCCGTCCGCCGATCGGACTAAAGTGACCACATGTCGGCCACGCGCTATACGTACCTGGGCCCCGAGGGCACCTTCACCGAAGCCGCCCTCCGCACCCTTCCGGAAGCCGCCACCCGGGAGCTGATCCCGATGGTCTCGGTGCCCGCGGCCCTCGATGCCGTACGGCACGGGGACGCCGCGGCCGCCCTCGTACCGATCGAGAACTCGGTGGAGGGCGGCGTCACCGCGACCCTCGACGAACTCGCGTCGGGCGAGCCGCTGATGATCTACCGCGAGGTGGTGCTGCCCATCGCCTTCGCGCTCCTCGTCAGGCCGGGGACGGCGCTGTCCGACGTCAAGACGGTGACCGGTCATCCGGTGGCGCAGCCGCAGGTGCGCAACTGGCTGCGGGCCAATCTCCCGAACGCGCTGTGGGAGTCGGCCGCGTCGAACGCGGACGGCGCGCGGCTGGTCCAGGAGGGCCGGTTCGACGCCGCCTTCGCCGGTGAGTTCGCGGCGGTGACGTACGGGCTCGAAGCCCTGGTCACCGAGATCCACGACGCCGAGAACGCGGAGACGCGCTTCGTCCTGGTGGGCAGGCCCGCGCGGCCTGCGGCGCCGACCGGCGCGGACAAGACGTCCGTCGTGGTCTGGCTCGGCGAGGACCACCCGGGCGCGCTGCTCGAACTGCTCCAGGAGTTCGCCATACGCGGGGTCAACCTGATGCTCATCCAGTCGCGGCCGACGGGCGCGGGCATCGGTAACTACTCCTTCGCCGTGGACGCCGAGGGCCATATCGCGGACCGGCGCGTGGGCGAGGCGCTGATGGGGCTGAAGCGGATCAGCCCGAAGGTGCGGTTCCTGGGGTCGTACCCGAGGGCCGGTGTGGCTCCGGAGGACCTGCCGCGGCTCCGCCCGGGGACGTCGGACGCGGAGTTCATGGACGCCGCCGACTGGCTGGCCCGCAGCCAGGACGGCCGGATCTGAGCCGCCGGGGCGGCGGGGAGGCCCGTTGTCCCCAGAGTTATCCACAGGCGGACCAGCCACCCTGGGGACAAGTCGACAGGGGCGGCCGAACGGGTCGACAAATCTCCTCAGCGACCGTACTTCCATCCACAGGGCGCGGAAGTGGCCTGCGTCACTCCCATTCCATTGATCAACTCGTTAGAGGGACCAAGTCCCACCCGAATGAGTATGTGAAGCGGGTTTACGAGGAGAATCCTCCCGCTCCCACATGGGCTTTCACCGCGACGTCGCTCGCGATCCACAGATTCCCCACACAGCCTGTGGATAACTTTCCGAGTCGGTACGCCTCTGTGGACAACGTCGCCCCAAGTGCCGCGCGCCACAAGGGAAATGAGTCAACGGAACATCGCCGGTGCCCCTTTCCGGGGAAATGGCCACCCGCTATTGACGCAAGCGGCCCTCCCTTTTCACTCTTTCCTCACTCTCCCCAATTGCGGCAATTCAGACAAAGCACCACACGCTGAAATATCGGGTGGGGTGGCGGAAGCACGCACCGGTAGCCTGGTGGGGTGATTGACCTTCGCCTGCTCCGAGACGACCCCGACCGTGTCCGCGCCTCGCAGCGCGCCCGTGGAGAGGACGTCGCCGTCGTCGACGCCCTGCTCTCCGCCGACGAGCGGCGCAGGGCCTCCGGCGTCCGCTTCGACGAGCTCCGTTCCGAGCAGAAGACGCTCGGCAAACTCGTCCCCAAGGCCACCGGCGACGAGAAGACCGAGCTGCTGGCGCGCACCCGGGAGCTGTCCGCGGCCGTGAAGGCAGCCGACGTCGCGCAGCACGAGGCCGACGAGGAGGCCAGGCGGCTGCTCCTCCAGCTGGGCAACATCGTCCACCCGGACGTGCCCGTGGGCGGCGAGGAGGACTTCGTCGTCCTCGACACGATCGGCACCCCGCGCGACTTCGCCGCCGAGGGCTTCGAGCCCAAGGACCACCTGGAGCTGGGCGAGGCGCTCGGCGCCATCGACATGGAGCGCGGCGCGAAGGTCTCCGGCTCGCGCTTCTACTATCTGACGGGCATCGGCGCCCTGCTCGAACTCGCCCTGGTGAACGCGGCGATCGCGCAGGCCACCGACGCCGGCTTCATCCCGATGCTGACCCCCGCGCTGGTGCGCCCGCGCGCGATGGAGGGCACGGGCTTCCTCGGCCAGGCCGCCGAGAACGTGTACCACCTGGAGAAGGACGACTACTACCTGGTCGGTACGTCGGAGGTGCCCCTCGCCGCGTACCACATGGACGAGATCATCGACGCCGACAAGCTGCCCCTGCGGTACGCGGGCTTCTCGCCGTGCTTCCGCCGCGAGGCGGGCACCTACGGCAAGGACACCCGGGGCATCTTCCGGGTGCACCAGTTCGACAAGGTCGAGATGTTCTCGTACGTCGACCCGGCTGACGCCGAGGCCGAGCACACGCGGCTGCTGGAGTGGGAGAAGCAGTGGCTCACCGGCCTCGGGCTGCCCTTCCAGGTGATCGACGTGGCCACGGGCGACCTGGGTGCCTCGGCCTCGCGCAAGTTCGACTGCGAGGCGTGGATCCCGACGCAGGGCAAGTACCGCGAGCTGACGTCCGCGTCCAACTGCGACGGTTTCCAGGCCCGTCGGCTCTCCGTACGGATGCGTGAGGCCAAGGACGGCAAGCAGCAGGTGAGGCCGCTCGCGACGCTGAACGGCACGCTCTGCGCCGTACCGCGCACGATCGTGGCGCTGCTGGAGAACCACCAGCAGGCCGACGGTTCGGTGTGGGTGCCCGAGGTGCTCCGTCCGTATCTGGGCGGGCGCGAGACGCTGGAGCCGATCGCCAAGTGAGTTCCGCCCCTGCCCCTGCTTCCGCCTTCCCGTACAAGCTCGTCGCGACCGACCTCGACGGCACGCTGCTGCGCGAGGACCACACGGTCTCCGGGCGTACGCGTGACGCGCTCGCCGCCGCCACGGCGGCGGGCGCCGCGCACATCATCGTCACCGGGCGGGCCGTGCCGTGGACACGGGGCATCCTGGACGATCTCGGGTACGACGGGTTGGCGGTCTGTGGCCAGGGCGCGCAGGTTTACCACGCCGGTGAGCACAGACTGCTGACGTCGGTGACGCTGGACCGGCAGGTGGCCGTTCTCGCGCTGGCGAAGATCGAGGCGGAGGTGGGCCCGCTGGCGCTGGCCGCGAGCCGTGACGGCCTCGACGGTGACGTCCTGATCGGGCCGGGCTACCAGGTGCAGGAGGGCCCGCTGCCCTCGCTGTTCCTCGACGATCGCGAGGAGATGTGGACCGCGCCGATCAACAAGGTCTACATCCAGCATCCGGAGCTGAGCGACGACGCGTTGGCGAAGGTCGCGCAGGAGACGGTCGGCGGCATGGTGGCCGTGGTGATGGCGGGGCCGGGGGTCGTGGAGATCCTGCCGCTGGGTCTGAGCAAGGCGACGGGGCTCTCGCTGGCCGCGCGGCGGCTCGGCGTGACGGCGGCCGACACGATCGCGTTCGGCGACATGCCCAACGACATTCCGATGTTCGGCTGGGCGCGGCACGGTGTGGCGATGGCCAACGCGCACGAGGCGCTCAAGGCCGTGGCGGACGAGGTGACCGCGTCGAACGACGACGACGGTATCGCCGTGGTGTTGGAGAGGCTGCTTCAGCAGGGCTGAGGCGCCCGCTTCCGGTCGAGACGCGGAGAGTCGAGAGGGAGGGGGCGGTCCGCGCGCGAACGCGCGCTCGAAGCGACCGCCCCCTTGGGCGGGTCACCGTCGGCCGCACGGAGCGGAAGTGGTTACTCCGGTGCCGGGTCGGGACTGCCCTGTCGGGAACTCGACGGACTCGAACTACTGGTCATCGCCGCGCTCCTCTCCCGGTCCAGTGGTGCCTGACACCAACACTGTGCACCCGCGCGGTACTTGGGCGCCACCCGATTACGCGGGTCCTGGCGCGGTGGCCGTCCCGTCCGGCC
>NZ_JBHUUW010000048.1:0-62441 GCF_042670825.1 Streptomyces sp. NPDC057137
GTATAAGAGACAGTCACGAGGGGGCGGGCCTTCCGCCGTACCGGCCTTGCATCCGCCGTGACGCGGGCGCCTACCGGCCCGCGAACTTGTCACTCATCATCGTGTACAGCTGCTGGGCGCCCTCGCCGAGCCGGGGACCGGCCAGCCAGCCCGAAGTGACCGGGCCGATGGACGTGTTGGAGACCAGCACCGAGTCGCCGTCGGGTCCCGCCGCGAACCAGCCGCCGCCGGAGGAACCACCGGTCATGGAGCAGCCGATGCGCCACATCGTGGGCGTACCGGCGGCGATCGAGAGCCGGCCGGCGTTGTCGACGCACTTGTGCATGATCAGCCCGTCGTACGGCGGGGCCGCGGGGTAACCCCACGCGCCCAGGCTGCCGATGCTGCTCGCCTCGGGCGCGTCGAAGTCGACGTCCAGGGCCGCGCCGACGGTCTCCTCCAGCGACTTGCCGCCGTTCTCCGGAGTGACGTGCATGACCGAGTAGTCGTACGCCGCTCCGTCGCCACCGGTCGGGCCGCCGTCGCTGATCCACTCGTTGGAGGTCGCGACCCAGTCGGCCCAGTACTGCCCGTACGGGGCGATCTCCTGCGGCTGCGCGTTCTGCAGCGCGGCGGCGGACTTGCCCGTGTTGTTGTAGGCGGGGACGAACATGATGTTCCGGTACCAGCCGCCGCCCGCGCCCGCGTGCACGCAATGGCCCGCGGTCCACACCAGGTTGGACTTGCCGGGGTTCTTCGGGTCCTTGACGACGGTGGCCGAGCAGACCATCGAACCCTCGGGGGAGTCGAAGAAGACCTTGCCGACGGGCGCCGCGTGGTCGGTGTACGGCGTCTTCTCCGGCTCGGCCTGGACCGGCTGGGGCTCGGGGTCGGTGACGTCCTGGTCGCCGGAGATGTCACCGACGGCGAGGGTCTTCGTCGGCGACTTCGCCGTCTTCATCCGCTCGGGCTTCCACAGGTCCTTGATGACCGGGTTGACGAAGTCCTTGGCGCTGCGGAGCCACTTGTCCTTGTCCCAGTTCTTCCACTCACCGTCCTTCCACTTCTCCGGGTCGACGCCGTGCTCCTTGAGCCGGTCGGCCAGATCCGCGGGTATCTCCGCACCTGCCTCGCCGGCGGCGGGAGTTGAGGCGGCGGCCTTGTCGGCCGCCTTGTCCTCGCTGTCACCGCCGCAGGCGGTGGCCGTCAGCGCGAGGGCCGCGGCGAGGCCGGTCGCGGCCAGCAACGGACGTATGGATCGCATGAAAACCGTTCCCCCTGAATGCACTTGAGTCACTTGCCATGAACGTGTCACGCAAAAAGGTGGCCATCGGACGGACCACCCAGCGGTCCGCCGTCGGCCGGTCCGCCGTGCCCGACGGACACGGCGGACCGCTCGCCGGGTTCTACTGGCCGGCGTACTTCTTGCTGACCGCTTCGTAGATGCCCTTGGCCTCGTCACCGAGTCGCGGGCCCGCGAGCCAGCCCGCGGTCACCGGGCCGATCGAGGTGTTCGACACCAGGGCGGGCTTACCGTCCTGGCCGTTGGCGATCCAGCCGCCCCCGGACGAACCACCGGTCATCGTGCAACCGATGCGATGCATCGTCGGGTCCTGGGCGTTGATGGACAGCCGGCCGGGCTTGTCGCCGCACTGGAAGAGCTTCTGGCCGTCGAACGGCGGCGCCGCCGGATAGCCGGTCGCCGTCATCGAGTCGATCTCCGGCGTGGCCGGCGCGTTGAAGTCGACCGGCAGCGCCGCGCCGACGGTCTCCTCCAGCGACTTGCCGTCACTGCCCTTCTCGGGCGTCACATGGATCACCGCGAAGTCGAACGGGGCACCCAGGCCGCCGGTCGCCGCGCCTTCCGCGATCCACTCCTCGGAGGTCTGCGCCCAGTTGCCCCACCAGATGCCGTGCGGCGCGATCTCCTCCTTGGCGGCGCTCTCCAACTCCGAGATCGACAGGTCGCTGTTGTTGTACGACGGGACGAAGGCGATGTTCCGGTACCAGCCGCCGCTCTTGCCCGCGTGCACGCAATGGCCCGCCGTCCACACCATGTTGGACTTGCCGGGGTTGGCGGGGTCCGTCACCACGGTCGCCGAGCAGACCATCGAGCCCTCGGGGCCGTCGAAGAAGAGCTTGCCCGCCTCGGGCACGTCACCGTCGTACGGCGCGTTCACCGGCGTCGCCTCCACCGGCTGCGGAGTCGGGTCGGTGACGCCCGCGTCGCCGGAGATGTCCTCCTCCTCCACCGGCTTGTCGGGCTCCTCGGCGTCCCGCATCCGGTCCGGGTCCCAGAGGCCCTCGATGATGGGGTTGACGTAGTCCCGTGCCTCACGGAGCCACTTGTCCTTGTCCCAGTTCTTCCATTCGCCGTCCTTCCACTTGTCCAGGTCGATCCCGCGCTCCTTGAGGCGGTCCTGAAGATCGGCCGGAATGGTGATCTTGTCGCCGGAGGACTCGCTGGACGAACCACTCGGCTTGTCCGCCGAGTTCGTCTCCTCGGTGGGCCCGCAGGCGGTGGCCGTCAGAGCCAGGGCCGCCGCGAACGAGGCGACAGCGACGGCGGAAGAGCTTCTACGCCGCGCGCTCCTCCCACGACGAGTGGTGAACGGTGGGCGAATGGCTCGCATGTCGGGATCCCCCTGGGACTTCGGAACTGTTCTGAACTGACGGATCAATTGGGCAGATCCGGACGAATCAACCCGGCCGTGGAGACCTGAGCCGGAAGTCGGCCCCCACTATGCCGGTGCCGTTGGGGACGGCCGACGGCAGGGCCGTGGTTCCGCCGCCGAAGGATCTTCCGATCGGCCGTGATCCCGGGCGCCTCCCGTCGTTGGTACCTACGGGGGACTCGGCGCCGGCGTTCATCACACGCACCGCGGCGCTCGAAACCGCCGCGTCTACGTGTGACGTAACCGTTTCCCGCGGGAGGACCGACAGCCGTGGCCGTGGCCCAACTTCCTTCACCGGTGCCGCTCGTCGCCCCCGTCGGCGACGCCACCTCCCGGTCCGGGGACCACCGCCGTGACGACCACCGGAAAGACCACCGGACAGCGACCGCACCGGCTCTCTGACCCGGTCCCCACACAAGGAAGTCCTCCCGTGAACTCCACCCCCACACCCGACGCACCCGAGATCGTCGGCCGCCCCGGCACTCAGGACCCCGGGCCGGGCGACCCGTACGACCCGGCGACGGCCCCGCCCGTGACGATCGGCGCGGCCACGGTGCCCCGCCAACTGCCCGCCGGCGAAGGGGCGGACGCCGGCACCCGCACATCGGACGCACGCGTCACGGACCCGGCTCCCCGCACGACGGCGGCCGACCACCCGGACCACCTCGACGACCCGGACCCCCGCAAAGCCGCCGACGGCGCGTCCGTGGAGAACCTGCTGCGGTGCTGGGTCAGGGAGAGCAACGTCCCCCGGCCGGACGGAAGCACCCTCAGGATCCCGCTCCACGCGAGCGGCACCGCCCTCCTCGTCCCCGTGCGCTACTGGTCGGCCACCGGCTGGCACCGCTTCGGCCTGCCCCTCCTGGAGAGCGCGGGACCGCACTCCACGCCCGCCGACGCCGTCACCGTCGCCGCGCTCCTCGGCCGCGAGTCGGGTCAGAGCCAGGGCGCCGAACTGGTCGCCAGAGTCGCCGACTCCGCCCGCCGTACGGCCGACTTTCTCACCGACCGGCGGAAAGACCCCGGCCCCGTCGGCACCGACCTCTTCCTCACCGCCGAACAGTCACTCCTTCTCGGTCACCCCCACCACCCCACACCCAAGAGCCGCGAAGGGCTCTCCGACACCGAGCACCGCCACTTCTCACCCGAACTGCGCGGCTCCTTCCCTCTCCACTGGATGGCCGTCGACCGCTCCGTGCTCGCCACCGACTCGGCCTGGACCGAACAGGGCCGCGCCGTCCACGCGGAGCAGCTCACCACCCGTCTCGCCGGAGACCTGGCACTCCCCGACCACACCGTCCCGTTGCCTCTCCACCCCTGGCAGGCACGCGAGTTGGCGCACCGCCCCGCCGTACGCGCGCTTCTCGACGCCGGCCTGCTCCACGAGCTGGGGCCGCACGGCGACCCCTGGTACCCCACCTCCTCCGTCCGGACGGTGCACCGGACCGGCGCCCCCGCCATGCTCAAGCTGTCCCTCGGCGTACGCATCACCAACTCCCGCCGCGAGAACCTCCGCAAGGAACTCCACCGCGGCGTCGAGATCCACCGGCTGCTGCGCGGCGGCCTCGCCCAGCAGTGGCGCGCCGCGCATCCCGGCTTCGACATCGTGCGCGACCCCGCCTGGCTCGCCGTCGACGCTCCCGACGGAGCACCGGTCGCCGGGCTCGACGTGATGCTGCGCCACAACCCGTTCCGCCCCGACAACGACGCCGTCTGCCTCGCCGGACTCGTCACCCCCCGCCCATGGCCCGGCCGCCCGGAGATGTACTCCCGCCTCGCCGACATCGTGACCGGCCTCGTCGCCCGCACGGGCCGGTCCACCGGCGCGGTCGCCGCAGAGTGGTTCCTGCGCTACCTCGACCACGTCGTACGCCCGGTGCTCTGGCTCGACGCCACCGCGGGCGTTGCCCTGGAAGCCCACCAGCAGAACACTCTGGTGGTCCTCGACCCAGACGGCTGGCCCGTCGGCGGACGCTACCGCGACAACCAGGGCTACTACTTCCGCGAGTCCCACCGTGACGCCCTCGAGCGCCGCCTCCCCGACATCGGCGCGGTGAGCGACACCTTCGTCCCCGACGACATCACCGACGAGCGCTTCGCCTACTACCTCGGTATCAACAACGTCCTCGGTCTGATCGGGGCGTTCGGCTCCCAGCGCCTCGCCGACGAACGCGTACTCATCGCCGCCTTCCGCCAGTTCCTCACCCGAGACGCATCACTCGGCTCACCCCTGCCCGGCCAGCTCCTGGAGGCGACCACGCTGCGCTGCAAGGCCAACATGCTCACCCGACTGCACGGCCTGGACGAACTCGTCGGCCCGGTCGACACCCAGTCCGTCTACGTCACCATCACCAACCCCCTTCGCCATTGATCCGCGCGTCCGTCCGAACTGCCGAGAGGAGACCGTCACCGTGCCTCCCACCGACGCGAGCACCGACACAGGCACCGGAGCCGGCCCAGGACCGCACCTGGCCGGGGGCGCCGAGGACACGCTCGACCTCCGGCTGACCGAGGACCTCGTCGCGCTGTTCGGAGCGGGTGAGCCGGTGGCGACCGAGACACCGCCGCCGGGCGGCGCCGGTGAGTCCGCCCTCCTCGATTCCCCCGCCAGGTGGGGCGCGGCCGGCACGTCCGCCGGTGTCTTCCAGCTCGTCCCCGTACGGGTGGAGCGCGATCTGACCCTCATCAGCCGCTGGATGAACGATCCAGCCGTCGCCGCCTTCTGGGAACTGGCGGGACCCGAAGGGGTCACCGCCGACCATCTGCGCACCCAACTGCGCGGCGACGGACGCAGCGTCCCGTGCCTGGGCGTGCTCGACGGCATCCCCATGAGCTATTGGGAGCTCTACCGCGCCGATCTCGATCCTCTTGCCCGTCATTACCCCGCCCGTCCCCATGACACCGGACTCCATCTCCTCATCGGTGGTGTGGCCGACCGCGGCCGCGGTGTCGGCACCACCCTGCTCCGAGCTGTCTCCGAGCTCGTCCTCGACCACCGACCGCGCTGCGGCCGTGTCATCGCCGAACCGGACCTGCGCAACACCCCTTCCGTCTCCGCCTTTCTCAGCGCCGGTTTCCGCCTTTCCGCGGAACTCGACCTCCCCGGCAAACGAGCCGCCCTCATGATCCGCGAACGAGCCCTGCGAGACCTGCTGTGAATGACCCACTGCTTTCCATACACCGCACGATCCACATCGGTTCCGTCCCGAGGAGTCCCCGTGCCGACATCCCCGACCACACGCGCTTCCGCCACCACCGGCAGCGGCCCCACCACCAGTAGCCCCGAAGCCGGCGCCCCCGGCAGCGACACCCCCGGCACCGACGCCCCCCACCCCGCCCCCCTCTTCACGCCGCCCGAGCTGACGCCGCGCCTGTGGGCCGGAGCCGCCGCCCGCCTCCTCGCGAAACTCCTCGGTGAATTCGCGTACGAAGAGATCATCGAGCCTGTCGCACGGACCGGCGCCAACGGCCGAGCGCCCGGCCGCTACACGCTCGCGCTCGACGACGGCACCCCCCTCACCTTCACCGCCCGACGCGGCGCGTACGGCGCCTGGCGCGTCGACCCCCACTCCGTCGAGCACGCCGGACAGCCCTTCCGGGACCCCCTCCGCTTCCTCGTGCTCGCGCGTCGCCTCCTCGCGATCGACGGCGCCACCCTCGGCCACCTCGTCCGCGAACTGAACGCCACCCTCGTCGCCGACGCCAGGATCGACGGCACCGCCCTCACCGCGGCCCAACTCGCCGAACTCGACTACGCCGACCTCGAAGGCCACCAGACCGGCCACCCCTGGCTCATACTCAACAAGGGCCGCATAGGTTTCTCCGCCACCGACTCCACCCGCTGGGCGCCCGAGTCCCGCACCCCCTCCCGGCTCCCCTGGATAGCGGTCAGCACCGCCATCGCCACCTACCGGGGCGTGCCCTCCCTCGCCTCTCCCGGACAGCTCTACGGCTCCGAACTCGACCCCGCGACCCGCGAAGGCTTCGCCTCCGTGCTCCGCTCGCGCGGCCTCGACCCGGACGCGTACCTCTATCTCCCCGTACACCCCTGGCAGTGGGACGAAGTGCTGCTCCCGCTCTACGCCGCCGAGATCGCCGGCGGCGCGATCGTCCCGCTCCCCACCGACGGCGACGTCAGACTGCCGCAGCAGTCCATCCGTACGTTCCTCAACACCACCCGGCCGGACCGGCACACGGTGAAGCTCCCGCTGTCCATCCTCAACACCCTTGTCTGGCGCGGTCTGCCCACCGAACGCACGCTCGCCGCTCCGGCCGTCACCGCCTGGATGCGGGGGCTGTACGAGTCGGACCCCTTCCTGCACGACGAATGCGGAGTGATCCTGCTCGGCGAAGTGGCGTCGGTGACAGTGACCCACCCGCTCTACGACCACCTGCCCGAGGTCCCGTACCAGTACAAGGAACTCCTCGGCGCGATCTGGCGTGAACCCCTCCCGGCCCGGCTCGCCCCCGGCGAACGCGCGCGGACCCTCGCATCCCTCCTGCACATCGATCCACAGGGCCGCGCCTTCACCGCCGAGCTCGTCGAACGGTCCGGGCTCCCCGCCGAGGTCTGGCTCCGCAGGCTCTTCGCCGCGCTGCTGCCGCCTCTGCTGCGCTTCCTCTACCGCTACGGCACCGTCTTCTCACCGCACGGTGAGAACGCCGTCGTCGTCTTCGACGAGAGGGACGTCCCCGTCCGCCTCGCGATCAAGGACTTCGTGGACGACGTGAACATCAGCGCCCGGCCGCTGCCGGAGCACGAGGGGATGCCGCAGGAGGTCCGGGACACCCTCCTCACCGAAGACCCGTCCTTCCTGACCCAGTTCATCCACTCGGGGCTCTTCGTCGGTGTCTTCCGCTTCCTCGCACCGCTGTGCCAGGACCAACTGGACGTCCCGGAGCGGACGTTCTGGTCACTCGTACGGGCCGAAATCCTGCGCCACCAGGCCCGGTTCCCCGAACTGAAGGACCGCTTCGAGACATTCGACCTGCTCACACCCCGTATCGCGCGGCTCTGTCTCAACCGCAACCGGCTGCATCTCGACGGATACCGCGACCGGGCGGACCGCCCGCACGCCGCCGTGCACGGGACGGTGCCCAATCCGCTCGCCCTCCCGGCGGGCGGTGCGAACGGGACGTGATCGCCGTTGTCAGTGGTGAGCCGTAGGGTGGTCGGGCTATGACGAAGCCATCTCTCTCCGAGCTCCTCCATGCCGCCGTCACCGCTGTCGGCGGTGTGGAACGCCCAGGCCAGGTCGCCATGGCCGAGGCCGTCGCGGAGGTCATCGACGACAACTCCCATCTGCTCGTGCAGGCCGGCACCGGCACCGGAAAGTCACTCGGCTATCTGGTGCCGGCGCTGGCGCACGGCGAGCGTGTCGTGGTCGCCACCGCGACCCTGGCCCTGCAGCGGCAGCTCGTGGAGCGTGACCTTCCGCGCACGGTCGACGCGCTGAGCCCCCTGCTGGGGCGGCGGCCCGAGTACGCCATGCTCAAGGGCCGCTCCAACTACCTCTGTCTGCACCGTCTCAACGAGGGCGTGCCGCAGGAAGAGGAGGACGGTCTCTTCGACCAGTTCGAGGCGGCGGCGCCCACGAGCAAGCTCGGCCAGGACCTGCTGAGGATGCGGGACTGGGCGGACGAGACGGAGACCGGCGACCGGGACAATCTCACGCCGGGTGTCTCCGACCGGGCGTGGGCGCAGATCTCGGTGTCGTCCCGTGAGTGTCTGGGTGCGACGAAGTGTGCCTACGGCGCGGAGTGCTTCGCCGAGATGGCACGCGAGCGCGCGAAGCTCGCCGACGTCGTGATCACCAACCACGCGCTCCTGGCCATCGATGCCATCGAGGGTGCTCCGGTCGTCCCGCAGCACGAGGTGCTGATCGTCGACGAGGCCCACGAACTGGTGTCGCGGGTCACCGGGGTTGCCACCGGCGAACTCACGCCCGGCCAGGTCAACCGCGCGGTGCGCCGCGCGGCCAAGCTGGTCAACGAGAAGGCGGCCGACTCGCTCCAGACGGCCGCCGAGACCTTCGAACGGCTGATGGAGCTGGCCCTCCCCGGCCGGCTTGAAGAGGTCCCCGAAGACCTCGGCTACGCGCTGATGGCCCTGCGTGACGCCGCGCGCACGGTCATCTCGGCGATCGGCGCCACGCGCGACAAGTCCGTGCAGGACGAGGACGCCGTACGCAAGCAGGCTCTCGCGTCCGTCGAATCCATCCACAGCGTCGCCGAGCGGATCGCCAACGGCAGCGAGTGGGATGTGGTCTGGTACGAGCGCCACGACCGGTTCGGCGCGTCTCTGCGGGTCGCTCCGCTCTCGGTGTCGGGCCTGCTGCGGGAGAAGCTGTTCAACGAGCGCTCGGTGGTCCTGACCTCGGCCACGCTCAAGCTCGGAGGCGACTTCAACGGCGTCGGAGCGTCGTTGGGGCTGTCCCCGGAGGGGACGGAGGGGGAGGACGTCCCGCAGTGGAAGGGCCTCGACGTCGGTTCGCCCTTCGACTATCCCAAGCAGGGCATTCTCTATGTCGCGCGGCATCTCTCCCCGCCCGGTCGGGAGGGTTCACGCGGCGACATGATGGACGAGCTCACGGAGCTGGTCGAGGCGGCGGGCGGCCGTACGCTCGGACTGTTCTCCTCCATGCGGGCCGCCCAGGCGGCCGCCGAGGAACTGCGCGGCAGGCTCGACACGCCGATCCTGCTTCAAGGGGAGGAAACCCTCGGCGAGTTGATCAAGGCTTTCGCGGCCGACCCCGCGACGTGTCTGTTCGGCACACTCTCGCTCTGGCAGGGCGTGGACGTTCCCGGGCCGAGTTCACAGCTGGTGGTGATGGACCGGATTCCGTTCCCGCGTCCCGATGATCCACTGATGAGCGCGCGCCAGAAGGCGGTGGAGCAGTCCGGTGGCAACGGCTTCATGGCCGTGGCGGCCACGCATGCCGCCCTGCTGATGGCTCAGGGCGCCGGCCGGCTGGTGCGGGCCTCGGGCGACCGTGGTGTCGTGGCCGTCCTGGATCCGCGGCTGGCGAACGCGCGGTACGGCAGCTACCTGCGGGCCTCGATGCCCGATTTCTGGTACACGACGGACCGCAACCAGGCCCGTCGCTCCCTGGCCGCGATCGACGCACGGGCCAAGTCGGAGGGCCAGTAGCCGGAAGACCGGACGCGGGCCCGCCCACCGTGGGCCCGTGACGGGCACAGCGAGGCCCCGGGACCGGCGCAGTAGGTCCCGGGGCCGGCCTGATGCCGGCGAGCCCTCATACCCGCCGCAGGACCGCCACAACCTTGCCCAGGATCGTCGCGTCGTCGCCGGGAATCGGCTGGTACGCCGCGTTGTGCGGGAGCAGCCACACATGGCCGTCCTCGCGCCTGAAGCGCTTGACGGTGGCTTCGCCGTCCAGCATCGCGGCCACGATGTCCCCGTTCTCGGCCACGGGCTGGCGGCGGACCGTCACCCAGTCGCCGTCGCAGATCGCCGCTTCGATCATCGAGTCTCCGACGACCTTGAGGACGAACAGCTCGCCGTCACCCACCAGTTGGCGGGGGAGCGGGAACACGTCCTCGACGGACTCCTCGGCGAGGATCGGTCCGCCCGCCGCGATCCGGCCGACCAACGGCACGTACGACGCGGCGGGTTTGCCGGTCGTGTCCGTCTGCTGGGTGCTCGGCTGGTCGGAGCCCCGGACCTCGTACGCCCTCGGCCGGTGCGGATCCCTGCGCAGGAATCCCTTGCGCTCCAGAGCCATCAACTGATGGGCGACGGAGGACGTGCTGGACAGGCCGACGGCCTGGCCGATCTCGCGCATCGACGGCGGATATCCCCGTCGCTGCACCGAGTCGCGGATGACTTCGATGACCCGTCGCTGCCGGTCCGTGAGACCGGAGCTGTCCGCCCGGATTCCAGGAGGTCGGCCGGGCAGCGAGCGAGTGGGCTTTACGCCCTCCGGATTCGTGGCTGCGTCATTCATGGGATGCACCGGCTCGACTCGGCTCTGGGAGCGGTCCTGGGCGGTAATGGTGGCGCTGTCTGCGGTAGTGGTCACGTCGGCCCCTCTCGAAATGTTCTCCCTAGCTGGACAACGGTAGTTGCTTTCGAAAGGTTGCGCCAAACACACGTTCGAGTGAAAATCCCCAGAAGTGCTGACGGGGCAATATCAGAGGTGTATGTGACGCGTATTCGGCGCCGCCCGCACGGGTCGTCCATCGCTCATCTACCGGCCGTCCACGGCTCATTGCGGTAATCCTCACCGCAGTCACGGCCTGGCCGACGGCGCCCAGTCTCTCATCGGGCGGCCCGGAATCGCGGTACGTTCCGGGCTCCCGTACTCTCGTGCCGGGCCGCCTCGCGGCGTCGAGGAGGGCTGCCTCGTGCCTGGTGTCGCACGGCCGCCGTACGGGCTCCGTACGGCCGTCGGCCGGTCGCCCGCCACGACACGCGCGACCGCTCTGAAGCGTGCGTCAGCCCCACATGTAGTGGTTGGATTGGCGCAGTCGCCCAGAAGTAGTGGTCCCGGGTCTTTCCTGACGGAGGCCATCGCCTATGCTGGAGACTGCTTCGTACGGCCCGTCCAGGGCCTGTCGAGGCTTCTCAGTCGTGCTGTGAAGGAGGGTCGGAAGCCATGCACTGTCCCTTCTGCAGGCACCCCGACAGCCGTGTCGTCGACAGTCGCACCACCGACGACGGGACGTCCATCCGACGCCGCCGTCAGTGCCCCGACTGCTCCCGCCGTTTCACGACGGTGGAGACCGCCTCGCTGATGGTGATCAAGCGCAGCGGAGTCACGGAACCTTTCAGCCGTACCAAGGTCATCTCCGGTGTGCGTAAGGCATGTCAGGGACGACCGGTCACCGAGGACGCTCTCGCCCAACTCGGCCAGCGGGTCGAGGAGGCGCTGCGCGCCACCGGCAGCGCCGAACTGACCACCCACGATGTAGGGCTGGCCATACTCGGCCCCTTGCAGGAGCTCGACCTCGTCGCGTACCTGCGCTTCGCATCCGTATACAGGGCGTTCAACTCGCCCGAAGACTTCGAGGCCGCCGTGGCGGAGCTCCGTTCGCGGCCTCCTGCTGAGGAAGACGGGCTCGGCGCGACCCCCGAGGTCCCCGCGTCCGTCACCGCTGCCGACTGACCGGACCCCGGTCCCGGCACCGGCTCACCGTCACCGACTTGTCGAGCGGTGACGACCGATCGGTCATCGATGGATCATCGATCGGTTACCGACCTATCGCGACAGCTCAGCGACCGATCATTGTCGATCGGGCGCCCCAGCGGCGATGAGACCCGCCACGAGCGCCCCACGCGGTGCCCGTGGCAATGGACACATCACTGTGCCATGGGAAGAACGTGGCACTTCAGGGCGTTTTCGCCTGTATATGGGAGGCGGCATGACAGAGACGGCGAGCGGTCCGACGGCACGAGGTTCCCGGAACAAGGGAGCCAAGGGCGGTAAGGGCCTGCGCATCGAGCGAATCCACACGACCCCCGGCGTGCATCCGTACGACGAGGTGGTCTGGGAGCGCCGGGACGTCGTCATGACCAATTGGCGCGACGGCTCGGTCAACTTCGACCAGCGTGGCGTCGAGTTCCCCGGCTTCTGGTCGGTGAACGCGGTCAACATCGTCACCAGCAAGTACTTCCGCGGGGCTGTCGGCACGCCGCAGCGCGAGACGAGCCTCAAGCAGCTCATCGACCGGATCGTGAAGACGTACCGCAAGGCGGGCGAGGACAACGCGTACTTCGCCTCGCCGGCGGACGCGGAGATCTTCGAGCACGAGCTGGCGTACGCCCTCCTGCACCAGATCTTCAGCTTCAACTCGCCGGTGTGGTTCAACGTGGGCACGCCCCAGCCCCAGCAGGTCTCGGCCTGCTTCATCCTGGCCGTCGACGACTCCATGGAGTCGATCCTCGACTGGTACAAGGAAGAGGGCATGATCTTCAAGGGCGGCTCCGGCGCCGGCCTGAACCTCTCGCGGATCCGTTCTTCCAAGGAGCTTCTCTCCTCCGGCGGCAACGCCTCGGGTCCCGTCTCCTTCATGCGCGGTGCCGACGCCTCCGCCGGAACGATCAAGTCCGGCGGCGCCACGCGCCGCGCGGCCAAGATGGTCATCCTTGACGTCGACCACCCCGACATCGAGAACTTCATCGAGACCAAGGTGAAGGAAGAGGAGAAGATCCGCGCCCTGCGTGACGCGGGCTTCGACATGGACCTGGGCGGCGACGACATCACGTCCGTCCAGTACCAGAACGCCAACAACTCGGTCCGGGTGAACGACGAGTTCATGAAAGCCGTCGAAGCGGGCGGCAAGTTCGGGCTGCGCGCCCGGATGACCGGCGACGTCATCGAAGAAGTCGAGGCGAAGTCCCTCTTCCGCAAGATGGCCGAAGCCGCGTGGGCCTGCGCCGACCCCGGCATTCAGTACGACGACACGATCAACCAGTGGCACACCTGCCCGGAATCGGGCCGGATCAACGGCTCGAACCCGTGCAGCGAGTACATGCACCTGGACAACACGTCGTGCAATCTGGCCTCGCTGAACCTCATGAAGTTCCTCAAGGACGACGCCAAGGGAAACCAGTCGTTCGAGATCGACCGTTTCTCCAAGGTCGTCGAACTGGTCATCACGGCGATGGACATCTCCATCTGCTTCGCCGACTTCCCGACCCAGAAGATCGGCGAGAACACCCGCGCCTTCCGCCAGTTGGGTATCGGCTACGCCAACCTCGGCGCCCTGCTGATGGCGACGGGCCACGCGTACGACAGTGACGGCGGGCGCGGGCTCGCCGGCGCCATCACGTCGCTGATGACCAGCACGTCGTACAAGCGCTCCGCCGAACTGGCCGCGATCGTCGGCCCGTACGACGGCTACGCCCGTAACGCCGAGCCGCACCAGCGCGTCATGAAGCAGCACGCGGACGCCAACAGCGCGGCCGTGCACGTCGACGATCTGGACGGCCCGATCTGGGCCGCGGCCACGGAGGCCTGGCAGGACGTCATCCGCCTCGGCGCCAAGAACGGTTTCCGCAACGCGCAGGCCTCGGTCATCGCGCCCACCGGCACCATCGGTCTCGCGATGTCCTGCGACACCACCGGCCTCGAACCCGACCTCGCGCTGGTCAAGTTCAAGAAGCTGGTCGGCGGCGGCTCGATGCAGATCGTCAACGGCACGGTGCCGCAGGCCCTGCGCCGCCTGGGCTACCAGGAGGAGCAGATCGAGGCGGTCGTCGCCCACATCGCCGAGAACGGCAATGTGATCGACGCGCCCGGCCTCAAGCCCGAGCACTACTCGGTCTTCGACTGCGCGATGGGCGAGCGTTCCATCTCCGCGATGGGCCACGTCCGGATGATGGCCGCGATCCAGCCCTGGATCTCCGGCGCGCTCTCCAAGACGGTGAACCTGCCGGAGACGGCCACGGTCGAGGACGTCGAAGAGGTCTACTTCAAGGCGTGGAAGCTCGGCGTCAAGGCGCTGGCGATCTACCGCGACAACTGCAAGGTCGGCCAGCCCCTCTCCGCGAAGAAGAAGGAGCAGGTCGCGGAGAAGGCCGAGGACACCATCCGCCAGGCGGTGGAGAAGGTCGTCGAGTACCGCCCGGTCCGGATGCGCCTGCCCAAGGGCCGTCCCGGCATCACCACGTCCTTCACGGTGGGCGGCGCCGAGGGTTACATGACGGCGAACTCCTACCCGGACGACGGGCTCGGCGAGGTCTTCCTGAAGATGTCCAAGCAGGGGTCGACCCTCGCGGGCATGATGGACGCCTTCTCGATCGCGGTGTCGGTGGGACTTCAGTACGGCGTCCCGCTGGAGACGTACGTCTCGAAGTTCACCAACATGCGCTTCGAGCCGGCCGGTATGACGGACGACCCGGACGTGCGCCTCGCCCAGTCGATCGTGGACTACATCTTCCGGCGGCTGGCGCTCGACTTCCTTCCGTTCGAGACGCGTTCGGCCCTCGGGATCCACTCGGCCGACGAGCGTCAGCGTCACCTGGAGACCGGCTCGTACGAGCCGTCCATGGACGACGAGGAGGGAATGGACGTCGAGAGCCTGGCGCAGTCGGCACCGCGCCATGTCGAGCCGCTGAAGTCGGTGGCTCCGGTCGCGACGCCGAAGGCCGCCGAGACACCGGCGCCCAAGCAGGTGCACACCTCTGCGGAGCTCGTGGAGATGCAACTCGGCATCAGCGCCGACGCGCCGCTCTGCTTCTCGTGCGGTACGAAGATGCAGCGGGCCGGGTCCTGCTACATCTGCGAGGGCTGCGGGTCGACGAGCGGCTGTAGCTGAGACCGGGGGGAGTGACTCCCGTTCCGAGACGTAGGCCCTGAGGGGAGGGGCGTCGGCATGGTGCCGGCGCCCCTTTCTCGTGTCCCGGGCGTCCGCCTCGTGTCCGCGGTCGGACGACTCGGTTCAGACGACCCGCCGGGCCGTCGTCGTCACACCCCGCCCATCTGCTCGGTGAACTCTTGCGGATCCGCGTCGTCGAAGCCCCGGAGCACCGGGCGGAAGTACCACGTACCCGACTCGTCCCTGGTGAACTCGGCGATCGTCGCCGCCGTCGCGCCGGAGACCTCGGCGAAGTCGCTCGCCGTCAGCTCGGCGAGGCCTTCGAGCACCCGGACGCCCAGCCCCGATATGTCGGCGAACGTCCGGTGGCCGTCGCGCTGCTGGATGACGACCCCCACCACCACGCGCACATAGTCCGAGCCCAGCCGGTCGAGCTCCAGCGTCATCACCTCGTCGGAGCCGAATCCCTGGCCCGTGCGGCTCTCCCTCTCCAGGATGATCGTCCCGTCAGGAGAGCGGCTGTCGAAGTGCACCAGATACGTCGGCCGGTCGCTGGGCGCGTCCGAGGTGTACGTCGCGGCCACGATGTCCAGGTCGTGCGGCGGCCGGCCCAGCGGGCTCGGATCCCATTTGAGGGTGACCTCGACCTTTTCGACGCCCCTGTTGAGACTGCTGCTCACCGGTCATCCCTCCGTACGTCCAATGCCTCTGCACACAAGGCTAGTCCGCGCGACCGACAACACACCTCCGGTACCGGCCAGTTGCACCTCACTTGGCCATGACTCGCCACGAACCCCTCCCGGAGGGACTCCCTCCGCGTCCCCCCGGCCGTCTCAGTGCGGGATCCGGCGCGGCGCCCGCGTGCTGACCTCCTCGCGGAACAGCTCGATGGCAGTGCTCACCTGCCGGATCAGATACGTGTCCTCGATACGGTCGAGATAGAGGCAGCGGCGCGCGACGCCCTCCAGTTCGAAGACGAAGCAGAGCGACATCAGCGGATTGACGAACAACTCGCTGCCCCGCGTGCGGGAAGTGAACTGCACGTTCCCGAAGGAGCCCTGGACCGCCGCCGCTATCGACCCGTTCACGATGCTCGGACGGTCCGGCGTGCACTCCTGCGCGTGCGCCACCGCGTCCACGAACAGCGCGCCCTCCCGCGTCGAACGGGACACGGAGAACGCGCCGAGATACGCGCCGTCCCGTTCGAGCGCGGCGATGTTCTCCAGTACCAGCCCGTGGCTCACCCCGTGGTACGCGTCGATCCCGAAGCCCACCGAGACGATCAGCCGCTCGGGCCCGTCGATCCCGGCCAGCGCGGCGACGCTGGTCAGATCCTCCTCGGGTGTCCCGAGCCCCGACTCGTCGCCGCGCATGAGGATGTCCGTGCCACCGTCGACCAGGACGACGGCGTCGATGTCGTACCGCTCGATCAGTGCCCGGTAGGCGGCGCGCAGCGGCTGCACCCCGACACGGCTGAAGGCGTGCACCGTGCTCGGATAGCGGTGCAGGGCCAGCCACTGGGCGAGTGTGCGCTCGGGGAAGTACGCCTGGTGCGGGGCCGTGTCCGGCGTGACGGCGGCGACGTCGGGGGCGAGCCAGCTCTCCGGAGGAAGCCCTTCGACCGCGCTGAAGGAGAGGTTGGCGAGCTGCACCTGCTTGCCCTGATGGAGGAGGGACAGGGCGACAGGCAGCCCCGCGTAGATGTCGAATCCGCCGCCCGCGCCGGCCACGAGCACACGCTCGGCGGACTCCAGACGGGTGAAGAGCGGGTTGGCGTGCAGGGCTGTCATGTCGATCATTGTGCGGCTCTGGCCAGGCCGCCCGGAGCGTGACCTGGGCCACGTTCGGCCCCGTACGATGGCGCGGTGCTGGTCAAGTGGATTCGCTGCACGGTGACGGACCGACGTGGTTTCGAACGGGGGCAGCGGAAATGGGCGGGGCTGCTCGGTGAGCCGGGATTCCGGGGACAGGGCGGGGGGTGGAGCAGGGGGCGGCCGGGGGTGGCGCACGTCTTCGCGTTCTGGGAGAGCCGGGCCTTCTACGACTCCTTCATGGCGCGCTCCCACGACCGGCTGGCCGCCGCGCAGTCGGGCACGTTCAGGGACGCCCAGGCCAAGCTTTTCGACTACCGCTTCGATGTGAAGACGGGTTTCGAGCCGAGGTTCACCGACGCGGACGTGGTGCGGGTCGCGCACTGCAAGGTGCACGAGGACCGCGCCGAGCATTTCGCGCTGATGCAGGAGAAGGTGTGGAATCCGGCGATGGCCGGTTCGCCGGGGATGGTGCGCGGGGTGTTCGGTGACGCGCCGGGCAACGAGTTCCTGGTGCTGTCGATGTGGCAGTCGGCCGCCGAGCACGGCAAGTACCGGATCGAGCGCGTGGAGCGGCTCTCGCTGCGCGCGCAGACCGCCGCGGACGTGGCGGCGCTGGCGGGCGACGTCGTCCAGCTCGAACCGGGCTGGACGGTGTGACGGCGCGGGTGACGGGGCGTGTGAGGGCGCGGCTGGCGGCGCGTCGATCGGGAGACGTACGGCGTGTCCGGGGCGTGCGGCGCCCGGTGCGCACGGGGCGCGGACGGCGCGACGCCGGGGGCCGCCGCCCGGTCCGGAGTCGCGCGATCTAGGGTCGACCCATGGTGAGACCGCGACGCATCGTCCTAGTCCGGCACGGCGAGTCGGAGGGCAACGCCGACGACACGGTGTACGAACGTGCGCCCGACCACGCCCTGGGGCTCACCGAGACCGGCTGGCGCCAGGCCGAGGAGACGGGCGCGCGACTGCGCGAGGTGTTCGGCCGCGAGCGCGTGAGTGTGTACGTGTCGCCGTACCGCCGCACCCACGAGACGTTCCGCGCCTTCGGCCTCGACCCGGAGCTGGTGCGGGTACGCGAGGAGCCCCGTCTGCGCGAACAGGACTGGGGCAACTGGCAGGACCACGAGGACGTACGCATCCAGAAGACGTACCGCGACGCCTACGGGCACTTCTTCTACCGCTTCGCCCAGGGCGAGTCCGGCGCCGACGTGTACGACCGGGTCGGCGCCTTCCTGGAGAGCCTCCACCGGAGCTTCGAGGCGGCCGACCACCCCGCGAACGTGCTGCTGATCACCCACGGACTGACCATGCGGCTTTTCTGTATGCGCTGGTTCCACTGGTCCGTCGCCGAGTTCGAGTCGCTGTCCAACCCCTGCAACGGGGAGTCCCGGACGCTGCTGCTCGGCGAGGACGGGCGGTACAGGCTGGACCGGCCGTTCGAGCGCTGGCGCACCCCGGAGCCGTACGGCATCACCGGTTAGGGTGAGGGGGCGATGACCGCTGACACCACACTCCCTCCGCTCGACCCGCGCTTCCGGCGCGCCCTGGCCAGCCTGCGTGGGCTCTCCGTAGGAGACGCGCTCGGCTCACAGTTCTTCGTCCCCGTGAACTATCCGCTGCTGAAACGGCGCGAACTGCCGCCCGGCCCGTGGCAGTGGACGGACGACACCGAGATGGCCACGTCGGTCCTGGCCGTCCTCGCCGTCCACGGACGCGTCGAGCAGGACGCGCTCGCCCACTCCTTCGCCACGCACCACGACTTCGACCGCGGTTACGGCCCCGCGGTGAATCGCATGCTCCGACTGGTCAGGGAAGGCGGCGACTGGCGGGAGCTGGCCGCGGGACTCTTCAACGGCCAGGGCTCATGGGGCAACGGCGCCGCGATGCGTATCGCACCGCTCGGCGCCTGGTACGCCGACGACCCCGAGCAGGCCACGCACCAGGCCGAGATCTCCGCGTACACGACGCATCAGCACCGTGAGGCCGTGGCGGGCGCGATGGCGGTGGCCGCCGCGACAGCCATCGCCGCCGGTTCGGCCGGACCACCCGACCCGAAGGACCTGCTCGACGGAGTTGTCGCGCTCGTGCCCCGCAGCGCCGTGGGAGCCGGGCTGCGCCGGGCGCGGGACATGCTCGACTACGACGACGCCGCTACGGTCGCCGCGGTGCTCGGCAGCGGACGGCGTACGACGGCGCACGACACCGTTCCGTTCGCGCTCTGGTCGGCGGCCCGTTCGCTCGGCGACTTCGAGCAGGCGTTCTGGAACACGGCGCAGGTGGGCGGCGACGTCGACACCAACTGCGCCATCGTCGGGGGAGTGGTGGCCGCGGTGAGCGCCGGGGCACCCCCGGCGCGGTGGGTGGAGCAGACGGAGGCGCTGCCCGACTGGCTGCCGGCCGGCCCGGCGGTGGAGGCGTAGGGGCGTAGAGGCGTCGCCTTCTTGGGAGTCACTCCCGCGCGTCTTCTTAGGAGGCGCGCCCGCCGCTACTGTCACGGTCCCGCCACAGACTCGCTCCGGCGGAAGCGCTCCCGCCGCACGGCGCTAGCCTCGCCCCATGCCGCCTCGTTGATCATCGACGGGCGTGCGCCTACGTGAGCCCGGGATCCAGCGCCGACCTGTTGCCGTGCGCATGGCACCGGGCGGTGAGGGGGGCTCGTGTCAGACACGCCGTCGAATTCGAATGAGAAACCGGAACGGGAACCGGCATCGGCATCGGGTGGGGATCCGGCACCGGGGTCATCGCGGGAAGCCGCCGCGGAGCAGGACGTACAGGACGCGGTGACGCAGTCGCGCGCCGTACCGAAGCGCGCGGGAGTTCCGGCGCACACCGGTGTTCAGGCGCGCGCCGGAGGAGCGGGGCAGCCGCGCCCGGCGGCCCACCGGCCCGCACCGGCGCACACCCGACGTCGGCCGCAGGAGCCGATACCGACCGACTGGCGGCAGTGGCAGCAGCCGCAGCACGACCCTCCCGCCTGGATCGGCGAGATCGGTTCCGCCGAACCGGCGCGTATCAGCGTCGCCACCCTGTGGTGCGTCGCCGTCACCGGCCTGCTCAGCGCGCTGCTGCTCGGCGACGGGCTCGGGCTCAACCTCCTGATCGTGACCGTCCCCGCCGCGCTCGCCGCGTACTTCGCCGCGCGTGACGCCGGACGGCGGCTGCGCCCGTGGACCCTGGTCTGGGCCGTCGGCGGCGTCGCGTTGCTCTCCGTCCCCGCCCTGCGCGACGCAGGCTGGCCGACGTTCCTCGCCGTGACGTCCGCGCTGGCGCTCGGTTCGCTCGCCCTGCACGGCTGCCGCACCTGGCTCGGCGTCATTCTCGGCCCGTTCGGGCTGTTCGGTTCGCTCGGCACCGGCGTGTTCTGGGGTCTGAAGGGTGTGCGCGAGCGCGCCGAGGGATCGCGGGGGCGCTGGGCACCCGTCCTCCGTACAGCGGCGGTGGCCGCCGTACTGCTGATCGTGTTCGGTGCCCTCTTCGCGAGCGCCGACGCCGCCTTCGCCGATCTGCTCGGCGGTCTGACGCCCGACGTCTCGGTCGCCGACGGACCGTGGCGCACGCTGCTCTTCGTGCTCGGCCTCGTCGGGGCGCTGGCCGCCGCGCACACGGCGGCGGCGCCGCTGCGCTGGGACCGGATCACGGTACGGCCCGGGGCCGCGCGTGGCCGTGTCGAGTGGGCGCTGCCGCTGATCGTGCTCAACCTGCTCTTCGCCGTGTTCATCGGCGTCCAGCTGACCGTGCTGTTCGGCGGTTACGACAAGGTCCTGAGCGAGACCGATCTGACGTACTCCGAGTACGCCACACAAGGCTTCTGGCAGCTCCTCGGCGCCACCCTCCTCACCCTGGTCGTGATCGGTCTCGCGCGGCGCTGGGCTCCGCGCGACGGCGCCCGGGACCGCACGCTCGTGAGCGCCGTGCTCGGTGTTCTGTGCGTCCTGACGCTGGTCGTCGTCGCGTCCGCGCTGCGCCGCATGGACCTGTACGTGGACGCGTACGGGCTGACCCGGCTGCGCGTCTCGGTGGCGGCGATGGAGGTGTGGCTCGGGATCGTGATCGTCCTGATCATGGCCGCCGGCGCGTTCGGCGGGCGCTGGCTGCCGCGCGCCGTGGCCGTCAGCGGCGCTGCGGGCGTTCTGATCTTCGGTCTGATCTCGCCGGACGCGCTCGTCGCGGAGCGGAACGTCGAGCGCTACCAGACCTCCGACAAGATCGACATCGACTACTTCCAGCAGCTCTCCGCCGACGCCGTACCGGCACTCGACACGCTTCCCGAGCCGTTGCGCTCCTGCGCCCTGGAGGGCATCGAGCGGGAACTGGGCGACTCGGACGAACCGTGGTACGCGACCAGTTGGGGCGAGGCGAAGGCGAGGGACATCCTCGACAAGCGTCCGATCGATCCTCAGTGGGAGGAGTGCTCGTCGATGAACCTGCGGAACGATTCGGGCGGCGAGCGCGACCCGTACGACGAGGGACGCACCGGCGACGGCTACTGACGCCCGCCCCGCCCGGCCCCGGTCGTACGCCTCCACCTCCCACATACGGGCACACGGGACGTCCTCCCCCGGGGACGTCCCGTACGCGCCTACGCCGCCGGCCCGGCGGCGCTCGCCTTGCCGCTGAGCGCCTCCAGGTCGCTCTTGCGTACGCGTACCACCAGCGTCGCCGTCAGCAGTGCCAGGATCACCATGCCCACGGCGGCCGTGAAGGCCGTCGAGATGCCCTGCGTCAGTACCTCGTGGCCCCAACGCCCCGGCATCTCGTGGGTCGTGGCGAACTGTGCCTTCTCGGCCGGTGACGCCTGCGCCATGAACGACGGCAGTTGCTTCTCGGCCTCGTTGCGGCTCGCCGTACCGAAGACCGTGACGAGGATGGACAGTCCCAGCGAACCGCCCACCTGCTGGCTCGCGTTGAGCAGTCCCGACGCGGCGCCCGCCTCGTGCTGCGCGACCCCGGAGACCGCGGTCAGTGTGAGGGTCACGAAGTTGAGCCCCATGCCGAAGCCGAAGATCACCATCGGACCGAGCACACCGCTCAGATACGAGCTGTCCGAGCTGATCACCGTCAGCCAGACGAGTCCCAGGCCCGTGGTGGTCGAGCCGACGACCATGAACGGCTTCGGGCCGAGCACCGGCAGCAGCCGCTGCGAGATCCCCGCTCCCAGGCCGATCGCGAGCGTCACGGGCAGGAACGCGAGGCCGGACTGGATCGGGCTGTAGTCGAGCACGTTCTGCACGAACAGCACGATGAAGAAGAACATCCCGAACATGGCCGCGGCCAGGCTCAGCATGATGACGTAGGTGCCCGACCTGTTCCGGTCGGCGAAAATCCTGAGCGGAATGATCGGTTCCTTCGCCCGCGACTCGACGACGGCGAAGGCGGCCAGCAGGATGACGGCCGCCGCGAACGATCCGACGGTGAGCGAGTCGCGCCAGCCCTCCTCCGAGGCCCGGATGAATCCGTAGACGAGCGAGGCCATACCCAGGGTGGACGTCGCGGCGCCGGAGAGGTCGAAGCGGCCGGGGTGGCGCTTGGACTCGCTGATGTACATCGGTGCCAGGACGGCGATCAGCACGCCGATCGGTACGTTGACGAAGAACACCCAGCGCCAGTCGAGCCATTCGGTGAGCATCCCGCCGGCCAGCAGGCCGATCGCGCCACCGCCCGCCGAGACCGCGGCGAAGACTCCGAACGCCCTGTTGCGCGCGGGTCCCTCGGGGAACGTCGTGGTGATGAGCGCGAGCGAGGTCGGTGAGGCGATGGCCCCGCCGACCCCCTGGAGCGCTCGCGCGGCGAGGAGTTGCCAGGGCTCCTGTGTGAAACCGCCCAGGAGCGAGGCGAAGGTGAAGAGCAGGATGCCGGCCATGAAGACGCGGCGGCGGCCGAGGATGTCGCCCGCGCGGCCACCGAGCAGCAGGAGGCCGCCGAAGGTGAGCGTGTACGCGCTCAGGACCCAGGAGAGGTCGGTGGTGGAGAAACTGAGGGCATCCTGGATGTGCGGGAGCGCGATGTTCACAATCGTCGCGTCCGGAAGCGTTCCGCCGCACGTCATCAGGTTCCGGCTTACGACGAAGTCCTGACCAGCGGAGACGGGAGAGCGCCCGCTTCGGTGGGCGCTCTCTCAGCGGAGGTAATCGCGGGCCGATCGGAGCGGAGTGGCCCCTCATGAGATACGGCGTTATGCGCACGTGAGAGACGACGTCGATGTTCCGGGCGGGGGGTCGGCCTGCGGCAGTCTCATTGTTGGGGCGCGGGGTGGCAGGGAATTGGCATGTGGATTTTTCCGTATCTGCGGGGGAAGGGATGGTGCATGCTGGCGAAGAAGGCCCTCGACGTGCTTTGTGCAGGCACTGATGTGCGCCAGGGCCTCGTGGTTGAGAAGCAGAGGCTCCTGCTTTCGATTGATGCCGTCTTGCAGAGGGGCAGTCCGGGTCAGTTGCGGGCGGTGGCCTATCTGCGCGTCTCGACGGAGGAGCAGAAGAAGGGGTACGGGATCACGTACTCGGGCAAGCGTGTGGTGAAGCACATTGCGGAGAAGGGCTGGGCGCTGGTTGACGTCTTCGCTGACGAGGGCTTCAGCGGCAGCTTGGACCACACTCGGCGCCCGGACCTGAAGCGCCTGATGGAAATAGCGGAGCAGGAGCCGAGTACCTTCGATCTTGTTTGCGTGTATGAGGAACGGGTGATCGGTCGGCGGGACAAGGCGTTCTGGCCATGGGTGTGGAAGCTCGAAGATGACCATTGCATCTTCACTGCGGTGGTCAAGGGCGACTATGACAACACCACCGATGAGGGCCGCTCCAAGATGCGCAAGGCGCAGGACAGGGCCGAAGACGAACTCGTCACGATCCGCGATCGCACACAGGGCGGCATCCAGGAGAAGGCTGAAGACGGCGGGTATACGGGTGGCAACGTTCCTTTTGGCTGGCGGATTGAGCATCAGGGCATGAGGGGGAAATCGTGCCTTGTCCTGGATGATGGGGAGGGCGGGGAGTGGCACGCTCTTGCGGAAGGCAGGCGTCTCGCGGTGAAGCACCGCGGTGATTGGCTTGAGGTTGCCCTCGGGCTCAACGCCTTGGATCTCTATACCCGTTCGGGTGTCGCCTGGTCCCGCCAGAACGCACGGTCGCGCATCATGTCCCCTGCTGTCCTGAATGCGGAAGTCGTTTTCCGTGGTACTGCCGCTGAGCGCGCTGTATCGCGGAGGGGTGCCAGGACGGGTCGTGACGGCAAGCCCCTGTACGGGGAGACGGTCGTCATTGCCATTCCGCCGGCTTTCGAGCCGGCGGAGATTCAGGAGCTGAAGGAGGTAGTGAGGCCCGGTAAAGCCGGGCGGTCGAAGGCGGCGGCCCCGCAGGTTTACCCGCTTTCCGGGAACTTCTTCGGTTTGTGTGGTGGCCACTATGTCGGACAGAAGCAGAGCCGGAGCGGGGAGCGTTGGTACAACTGCTCGGGCAAGGACGGGCGCGCCCCCGGCGCACCGGTCTGCCAGTGCAGAGGCATCCCGTCCGATCGTGTTGAGACGGAACTGTGGCGTGCGTTGGTAGGGGTGCTGTCCCATCCCAAGAAGCTTAAGAAGTCCGCTACTGGGCATTTGGAGATGACGGCCGACCAGAGGGCGAGTTTCGCTTACCGTATTGGGGCCTTGGACGAGCAGATTGAGGCCCAAGGTAGGGCCGTCAGGGCGACGATGGCCGTGGCGGCGAAGCTGGCTGCTTTTGAGGGCAAGGACGACCGTGAGATTGAGAGGGAAGTAGAGGCAGTCGCAGTGCCTTTGATGCGGGAGAAGGCCGGGCTGGAAAGACTCCGTGCCGAGGTCGTCCACTGGCAGCAGGATGTAGATGCGGCACTGGGGCGCGTCAGAGACTTGGAGGCGCTGTCGGACGCGGTCCGTCAACGGCTGTATCAACTCTCTCTTGCCGAGCAGGTCGAGGTGGTGAACCTGCTGAACTTGACAGTGCGGGTCACCAAGGCGCCTCCGCAGGTGCCGAAGGGGGCCGGGTGTCCCGTTCGGAACTGGTTCGAAGAGAGGAGTCTGAAAGTCCCCGCCCGGGTCAGTGAAGAGGCGTGGCAGCGCATTGAACCTGTTGTGTCGGCTGGCGACCGCCCGTGGCGGACTGGACGGCGTTTCGACCATCGGGAAGCGTTGGAGGGCATCCTCCACAAGGCCCGCGCCGGGATCACCTGGAGGGAGGTGCCTTTGAGCCAGGGCACCGGCAAGGGGCTCAGCTCGCGCTTCCGCCGCTGGCGGGAGTCGGGGACCTTCGACAAGGTGATGGAGTTCCTGGCAGCGGAGGAGAGCGTGGGACTGCCGCCAGCTAGGGAGGCTGTGTTGCCGAAGATGGAGGTCGAGGGCACTTTCGTCCTTCATGAACTGCTCGGAAGCCTGACGGCTTATGACCTTTCGACCGGAATTCTCGCGCCGCATGTCATTAGGTTCCGGTGCCTGCTAGGCGCCTGACCTGGTCGGATCGAGGACGTCCCTGTTGCTGGCGACCATCAATTTTTGATGCGCTTCAAATCGGTCCTGTGTGCGGCGTAGCGATCTGAAGTCCTACGCCTTTGTTGGGACGTGTAAAGCCTGTGCCGTAAATGATCTTGCCGGCGTGTGTTTGTGGTGTGGCTGGTACACACTGCTCGACCTGCTGGAGTCCGGTGCAACCGTGGCGCGACATAGTGTTGTTGGCGTTGAGATGTCGGCGTTTCCCAAGGAGTCCTGAGGCAAGCCCCCCCCGGCGTTGGCGCTGGTCGTCGGTGACCGGCTGGTTGAACAGGTAGCAGGCATCGTTGTCGTGCGTCCCCAACTCAGCGGGCCACCTGCCGCACGCTCGGACGCGAAGGTCGCCCTCGTCCACCGCCCAGGAACGCCGTACTCACCTGGAACGGCAGCAAGCCGAACCGGCGCGCCGTCGTGAACCAGCTCCTCGCATTCGCCCGCGTCAAGTACGTTCCGCACGGTCGCGACATCGCCTGGTGCGCGGACCGCCTTGACGAAGGCCAGGAACTGTCGGTACCGGTGATCCCAGGGGCGTAGCAGTAGCGGACCATGGGCGCTTCGACCTCGGTGATGGTGTCGTTGCGGTCGCGATGTCCCGGAGTTGGAACTTCGTCTTCCCTTGGAGTGGCACGGAGCCTCGGGCCGTGTGTAATTCCCCTTGATCTGAAGGGGAATTCGCCCACCCATGGTCATCGCTGATGCTGTGTGTTCGCGCTGCATGACATTGCGTCACCTCTCGTTCGTGGTTGCAACTTCCATGCATGTGTGATTTCGATCACTGTTGACGGGTTCTGATCATCGCTACATAGTGAGGCGACTTGTGTGCAATCTGTGAACGGGTGAGGCGGAGTTGTGACCGGTGGGGTGGGTCGGCGTGTGCGCCGAAGAGTGGGTGTGACGACCCTCGTCGCGTTGATCGCCGGTCTGCTGCCTCAGGTTGCTGCGGCCGGGGAGAGTTCGACGAGCGGCGAGCTGTCGGCGTCGGAGAGGGCCGCTCGTTCGGGGGAGGCGGTCGAGGTTGTCTCGGAGCGGACGGAGTATTCCTCGACGGCGGCCAACCCTGATGGGACGTTCACGCTGACCCGGTCGACGGCTCCGCAGCGGGTCAAGAAGGCTGACGGTTCGTGGGGGAGTGTCGACGCGACGCTTGAGCGTCGATCGGACGGCTCTGTCGGCCCCAAGGGCGCGGTCGTTGATCTGGCATTCTCCGGAGGCGGAAGCGGCAAGGACCTGATCCGCCTCGGGGACGAACGGGGATCGCTTTCGCTGGGCTGGGCGGACTCACTCCCCGCGCCGGCACTTCAAGGTCCGACGGCCACCTATGCGGAGGTGTTCCCGGGCGTCGATCTTCAGCTGACGGCCACGGCCGAGGGCTTCCGTGAGGTGCTCGTCGTCAAATCCGCCGAGGCTGCGGCGAGTGCCGAGCTGGAGCAGATCGAACTCAGCACCACGGGGCAGGGATTGACCGTCCGTCCAGGTGCGGGTGGTGGTCTCCAGGCCCACGACGAGGACGGCAACGTTGTCTTCAGCGGTCCCGCCGGCCAGATGTGGGACTCCGCCGGGGAAGACACCGAGGATCTACCGGCGCAGCGCCTCACCGGAGTTCGGAAAGCGCTGGGACCGGTGGCCGCTGAGGATGAAACCGCTCATCCGGGCAAGGGTGACGCCAGCGCCATCCTGCCCGTGCGGGTGGACGAAAGTGCAGTCGCGGTCGAGCCGGATCTGGAACTGCTGCGTGGTGACGACACCGTCTATCCCGTCTACATTGATCCGCCGATAGGGCTGGGGGACTCGGAGCGGTCGGTGATCTCCTCCGACGGCGACCGGTTCTGGCAGTTCGACGGCGAGTACGGAGTCGGCCGCTGCGCCACCGCGGCACCCTACTACTGCACGCTCGGCGCGTCTTACACGAACCGGATGCTGTTCGAGTTCTCGCCGGCGAACCTGGCCGGCAAGAGGGTGCTGGACGCCACGTTCCGGGCACGCGAGACGTGGTCGTTCGACTGCAACCCGCACTGGGTGGACCTGGAGCGCACCAACAACATGACATCGGCGACGCGTTGGCCGGGACCCAAGCAACTGGATCAGATGGGCGACCGGAACGTGTCCGCCGGGCGCGGCACGGCGTGTGATCCGGACCAACCTGATGCGTGGATCGAGTTCAACGACAACACCTCCGAGTCGGACGAGAACCTGACCTCGACTGTGCGTGCATTCGCCGACGGAAAATTCCCACGCCTGACGCTGATGCTGCGCGCGAAGGACGAGGGTGACGCGAGCGCGTGGAAGCGCTTCGACGACAACGCCGAACTCCAGGTCATCTACGTTCCCAAGCCCGGGGTGCCGACGAGCACAGGGCTGATACCGGGCAACGGCACGGTTTCGTACTGCGCCACCTCCGCGGTGAGCCCGACGATCGCCACCCGCGCCGACCCGATTGTCCAGGCCAGGACGCAGACGCTTGTCCAGCCCAAGGGCTCCGACTTCACCGGCGCCCTGCGGACAACGTTCCTGATCGAGCGGCAACAGACCGACAACACGTGGGTGGGCAACTGGAGCACCGTGACGCCGTCCACGGGATTCCGTCCGGACGACCACCTGGAGAAGGTGCGTCTGCCCGCCCGTTCGGACGGCACGCTGTACCGGATGAAGGCGCGGACCGAGTCGTTCTGGACGACGGGCGGTGTGACGTCGAGTGTTTCTTCGCCCTACGCGCGCTACTGCTACTTCCGGATCGACTCGAAGGCGCCGAGCGCACCGCAGATCACGGCGCAGGGACCGTATATGGGGTGCGTCGAGTGCGTGGGCGAAGGGACGCCTGGCAAGCCGGGTACGTTCACGTTCAAGCCGGACCCGTCCGACACGGACATCAAGAACTACCAGTGGCGTCTGCTGACCATGCCGGCGGGCGAGACACGCCAGGTCACTGGTGCTACGGCGGTGGTCAAGGACGTCACCCCCACGCTGGCCGGTGAGCAGGTGCTCAGTGTGCGGGCCGGTGACCTGGACGCAGATGGGCGGGTGCGGTTCGGTCCGTGGGCGGAGTTCGCGTTCAAGGTCGCCGCTCCCGAGGGGCCGGTCGGTCTCTGGCACTTCGACGATGCCCAACCGGGTTCGACGGTCGTCACGGCGAAGGACAGCGCCACGGCCGGAGTCCGTCACCACGTGACGCTCCGCCCCCCGAATACGGCGGGAAAGGGTGCGTTCTGGTCGGTCAAGGGCCGGCGGGGGACAGGTGACTATTCTCTCGGCCTCAACGACGACTCCGGTGAGGCTCAGGAGACCGCCTACGCCTCGACAGCGGGCCCGGCGGTGAACACGAAGGACTCGTTCACGCTGTCCGCATGGGTGCTGCTGACGGACACGCAGAAGAGCGGCACGGTGGCCTCGGCTCCGGGCGCCTTCGGGTCCGCCTTCCAGCTCTACTACTCGGGCACCACGAAGAAGTGGGTGTTCGCACGGGTGGCGGCCGATGTGGCCAGCCCGGTCATGGTGCAGTCGCCGGCCGTGGCCGCCAACCCGCCCGGGGAGGTCTGGACGCATCTGACCGGTGTGTTCGACACGCACGACGACACGGACAAGACGAACGACACCATCCAGCTGTTCGTCAACGGGCGCCCGCAGGGCTCCCCGGTGAGACTCTCCGCGGCCAATCCTGCGTACACACCGGTCACTTCCACCAAGGACATGCTGATCGGACGCTCCCCGGCGGGCGAGTACTTCTCCGGCCGGCTGGATGAACTCACCCTCTGGCAGAGCGCGCTCACCCCGGACATGGTCCGTCAGGACAGCGCCGCGCTCTCTCCGGAGGGGGCGCCGGCCACCGAACTGGTCGGTTACTGGGACACGGCATCGGCGGCCGGCGGACGGGTGGAGGAGTGGACGGACTACACGTCCCCGGCCATGACCATCTCGGCGACCGGGGCGGTGCCACGCCCCGAGGAGAACGAGCTCGATCTCGACGGCGTGGCAGGCTACCTGACCACCGACGGTCCTGCGGTGGACGAGACCGGCTCCTTCACCGTCACGGCGAATGTGCAGGTCGACAAGGCCCTGATGGAGGCCAAACCCATCGGCTACCGAGGCCAGGTCTTCAGCCAGGCCACCTCGAAGGGCAGCGAATCGTCGTGGGCGCTGTGGGTGGAGAAGACCGACCCGGACGGTGACGGCATCGCGTCCTACTACTGGAAGTTCGGGCGCACCGGTACCGACGCGAACGGTGCTGTGGCCGGGCAGGCACAGGTGGTATCCGAGTTCGAGGCGGAACTCGACACCTGGGTCCAGGTGACCGGGGTCTACGACGCCAACGAGGCCGTGGACACCGGATTCGGCACCACCCGTCTGTACGTGAGCCAGTCCGAGCAGCCTGCGGCCGACGATGCCTCCTTCGTCACGCCGATGCAGGGGTCGGGCGCGCTGTCCTGGGGACGAGGCTCGTCCGGCGGAAAGACCGGGAACTACCTGCCGGGAGTTCTGGACGAAGTGCGCGTCTGGACCGGGGCGATGACAGCCGACCAGGTCAGCACCAAAGTCATGGGCGACCCGGGCGCCGAATAGGCCGACGTACCGAGGCGACAGCCCTTTTCCTGTCGCCTCGGGTCGGTCTTGCGGCAGTTCACCGAAGTCTTCTGCAGCATCACCAGACGCCCCGGGCACGGACGGTGGCGGTCCGGAACATGTGCCGTCCTGATGAAGGCGGCTGGAATGGGGAGCGGATCCGATGAGGGGCAACCACGGTACGGCTGGCGGCGGCGGACCGCGCGTCAGGATATGGCTGCGACGCGTCGCCGTGGTGACCGGATTCGCCCTGATGCCGGGCCTCCTCAGCCCGGTGGTGTTCGCGGACGATCCCGCACCGCTGGGCGCGCCGAAGCTGGCGGCACCGAAGGCGGCGGAGGTGACCCCGTTCACCGCGAAGGTGAACAAGAAGCAGGCCGCCGTGATGAAGAAGGCCGCCGACACCCACCGCAGGGACACTGCCCGCGCGAAGAGCGATCGGGCCACGACCGTGACCTGGCCGCAAGCCGGACGTACGACGCTGACTCCGTCGGCCACCGGCGCCGCGCGGGGTGTGGCGGGTGGGCTTCCCCTCAACCTGACTGCCCCCTCTTCGGCGGGGAAGAAGCAGAAGCCGGTCAACGGAGCGGTGAAAGTCACCGTCCTGGACCAAAAGCAGGCCGCCCAGCTCGGGATCAAGGGCGTCGCCCTGACCGTCACCGGACCCGCCACCGGCGGCACCGCCCAACTCGGTCTCGACTACAAGAAGTTCGCCTCCGCCTACGGCGGTGACTGGGCCGGACGCCTCCAACTTCAACGCCTGCCCAACTGCGCGCTGACCGACCCTGCCGCATCGAAGTGCCGCACCCGCACACCGCTGGACTTCACCAACGACCGCGCCCACGGCACTGTTACCGCACCGGTTGCCTTCGCGCCCGCCGCCTCACCGGGCGGGCGGACCGTGGTCCTCGCCCTCGCGGCCGGCAGCGAATCCGGTGCGGGTGACTACAAGGCCACACCGCTCTCCGCCTCGTCCACCTGGGAAGCCGGCGGCTCGTCGGGCACCTTCACCTGGTCCTACCCGCTCCGAACTCCCCCTGCTGCGGCCGGGCCCGCACCGGATCTGTCCATCTCCTACGACTCGGGCAGTGTCGACGGCCGCACAGGCTCGACGAACAACCAGGGCACCGCGATCGGCGAGGGCTTCGACATCACCTCGTCCTACATCGAACGCAAATACGGCTCGTGTGACGACGACGGTCAGGACGACAAGTTCGACCAGTGCTGGAAGTACGACAACGCCTCCGTCGTCCTGAACGGCAAGGCCAGTGAACTCGTCAAGCAGGACGGCAAGGGCGGCGCACCCGGCGAGGCCGATGAGCCCGGTGTCTGGCGGCTCAAGAACGATGACGCCTCGACCGTCACCCACTCCACCGGCGCAGAGAATGGCGACGACAACGGCGAGTACTGGACCATCATCACGGGCGAGGGCACCAAGTACGTCTTCGGCCTCAACAAGCTCGACGGCGCACCGGCGGACGAGCGCACCGACTCGGTATGGACCGTGCCGGTCTTCGGCGACGACTCCGGCGAGCCCGGATACAAGGACGGGACCAGTTTCTCCGGCCGGGACAAGAAGCAGGCATGGCGGTGGAACCTCGACTACGTCGAAGACACCCGTGCCAACGCGATGTCCTACTGGTACGACTCCGAGACCAACTACTACGACAAGCTCGGCGACGACAACACCGGCACCGCCTACACCCGCGGTGGGTGGCTGAAGGAGATCCGCTACGGCCAGCGCGCCAAGGCCCTCTTCAGCGGCAGCCCCGCAGCGTCGAACAAGGTCGTCTTCTCCTACAAGGAGCGCTGCGTCGCCACCGGCACGGGCTGCGACTCGCTGACCGAGGACGCCCGGGACAACTGGCCCGACGTGCCCTTCGACGCGGTATGCAAGGAGAGCGACAAGTGCACCGGAAACGTCGGCCCCAGCTTCTTCACCCGCAAGCGGATGACCGCCATCTCCACCTACGCGTGGAACGCGGCAGCTCCCATCCCGGACTTCGCCCCGGTGGACACCTGGGCGCTCAAGCAGCAGTACCTCGACCCGGGCGACACCGGTGACTCCTCCGACCAGTCGCTGTGGCTGGACGAGATCCGGCACACCGGCCGGCACGGCACCGAAATAGCCTTGCCCCCGGTCACCTTCACACACGAGTTTCTCGCCAACCGAGTCGACGGTAACAGCGACGACATACTGCCCCTGCACAAGCCGCGCCTGTACACGATCACATCGGAGACCGGCGCGCAGTCGGTGGTCAACTACCTGCCGGCCGACTGCACCGCCGGACAGGCCAAACCGGCCGTCGACACCAACACCAAGCGCTGCTACCCGGTGTACTGGTCCCCGAACGGCGAGAAGACACCGATCCTCGACTGGTTCCAGAAGTACCCGGTCCAGGCCGTGTCCACCACCGACCCGCACGGCGGATCCGAGGCCGTCGAGCACACGTACACCTACACCGGTGGCGGGGCCTGGCACTACGACGACGACCCGATGGTCAAAGAGAAGGAACGCACCTGGTCCTCCTGGCGCGGCTTCGGACAGGTCACCCACGTCACCGGCCGCCCCGGCAAGACGCAGTCCAAGTCCGTGACTGTGTATCTGCGCGGCATGAACGGCGACCGTGTCCTCGGATCCGACGGGAAGACCCCGCACGCGACCGACCGCAAGAGCGTCACCGTCACCGGTATCAAGGCGCCAGGGATCACCGACGCCGACCAATACGCCGGATTCACCCGAGAGTCGGTCACCTACAACGGCGCCCAGGAGGTGAGCGGCCAGATCAGCGACCCCTGGTCGAAGAAGACCGCCACCCAGCACAAGTCCTACGCCGACACCGAGGCGTACTTCGTCCGCGTCGCCGCGACCCACGACCGGACCAACATCACCACCACCGGCACCCCGCGCGACCGGATCCGTACCACCACGACGACCTACGACGACTACGGCATGCCCGAAACCGTCGACGACAAGGGCGACAACGCCGTCACCGGCGACGAGAAGTGCACACGCACCTGGTACGCCCGCAACGACACCGTCGGAATCAACAACCTCGTCGCCCGCACCCGCACCGTCGCCCAACCCTGTGCCACCACGGACACGGCACTCGACCTGCCCGCCGACTCCACCCGCCCCGGCGACGTGGTCACCGACACCGCGACCTCTTACGACACCACCACCTGGACAGCGGAGCAGAAGCCCACCAAGGGTGAGGTCCGCTGGACCGGCCGGGCCAAGTCCTACGGCACGGACAATCAGCCGGCCTGGCAGAAGACCACGACGGTCACCTACGACGCGCTCGGCCGCCCGCTCACGGTCAAGGACACCAACGACGCCACGACCGCTACCACCACCTACACCCCGGCGGAGACAGGTCCTCTCACCGCCACCACGGTCAGCAACGCCAAATCTCACCGTGCCGTTTCGTCGCTGGACTACGCGACCGCCGCTCCGCTGAAGGTCACCGACCCCAACAACAGAATCACCGAGTCCACGTACGACGCGCTCGGCCGCATCAAACAGGTATGGCTGCCCAACAGCCCCAGATCCGGCGGCAAGAGCCCCAACTACGTCTACGACTACGGCATCACGGCCACCGACCCGCCCTGGGTGTCCACCGGCACCCTGCAAGGTGACGCAGCCGGCTACAACACCACCTACGAGATCTACGACTCCCAGCTGCGCCCGCGGCAGACTCAGTCGCCCTCGCCGCTCGGCGGCCGGGTGATCGGCCTGACGATGTACGACGACCGCGGTCTCGCCGTCTCGTCCCAAGGGGACATCTGGGACGACAAGAGTGCGCCGACCTCGGTCATCGCCCAGACCGAAGGCGGCCAGGCACCAGTACAGAACGACACCACCTACGACGGGGCAGGCCGCGCGGTCAAGGCGGTCACGATGAACTTCGGCCGAGTGCGGTGGAGCACCGAGACCGCCTACACAGGTGACACCGTCACCAACACCGCGCCCACCGGCGGCCAGGCCACCGCAGTCGTCACCGACGCTTTCGGCCAGACCACACAGCGCCGCGAATACGCGGGCACCCAGCCGACCGGTACTGGCTTCACCACCACGGACTTCACCTACGCGCCCGATGGACAGCAAACGTCTGTCAAGGGCCCGGACCAGGCCAGATGGGCTTACACCTATGACCTGTTCGGTCGCAAGGCCAGCTCCACCGACCCCGACACGGGCACCACCACCAGCAGCTACAACGAACTTGACCAGGCCGTCGCCACCACCAACGCCCTCAGCAAGACCCTCATTGCCGAGTACGACACCCTCGGGCGCCGGACCGGGCTCTGGGACGGCGCCAAGGCAGACACGGACAAGCTCGCCGCCTGGACCTTTGACACCCTCGCCAAGGGGCAGGGTGACACCTCGGTGCGCTACGAAGGCGGCCTGACCGGCAAGGCTTACACCACCAAGGTCACCGCCTACGACCCCTTGTATAACGTCACTGGCAGCCAGTTGGCGCTGCCCGCCACTGACCCCCTGGTCACGGGGGGAGTGCCCGACACCCTCAACTTCTCCACCGTCTACAACGTCGACGGGACTGTCCGTCAGTACACCAACCCCGCCGTGGGCGGCCTCCCCGCCGAGACGGTCTCCAACAAGTACAACGACCTGGGCCTCCAGACCACCGCAGGTGGCACCGGCGCCTACCTCAAGGACGCCACCTACTCCGAACTCGGCGATCCGCGCCAACTCACCCTCGCCACCAGCCAGAACCTCACCCTCACCTACGGGTACGAACCCGGCACGCGTCGTCTGAAGAGCTCCGTCGTCAGCGACACCGCACATCCGGGCCGGATGCAGGACCTCAACTTCACCCAGGACGACGCCGGGAACATCACCTCGATCTTCGACGCCGCGACCCAAGGCACCGGCGGCACGACGAAGACTGACAACCAGTGCTTCACCTACGACGGCCACCGCCGCCTCGTCGAAGCCTGGACCCCAAGAACATCCGACTGCGCCACCACCGGCCGCACCACAGCCAACCTCGACGGCGAGGCTCCCTACTGGTCCAGCTACACCTACACCACGGGCGGCCAGCGCAAGACCGAGACCAAACACACCACCACCGGCAACAGCACCACGACATACGCCTACGGCACCCCGACCGGCCAGCCACACCCCCTCGCCAGCACCACCGGGGCAAAGACCGGCACCTACACGTACGACAAGACCGGCAGCACCACCAGCCGTCCCGGTGTCCAGGCCCAGCAGACCCTCACCTGGAACAGCGAAGGCAAACTCGCCACCACCACCGAACCCGCCGCCGGAACCAAGCCCGCCACCGGCACCAGCTACCTCTACGACGCCAGCGGCGAACTCCTCATCAGCCGCAACACCAAGGGCGACGGCGACACCGTCCTCTACCTCGGCGGCGGCAGCGAAGTCCGGCTCACCACCAAGGGCGCAACTAAAACCCTGGCCGGCACCCGCTACTACACAGCCGCCGGCCAGACCATCGCCCTCCGCACCGTGACCCTGGGGACAACCGGCAGCAAAGTCTCCTTCCTCGCCGGCGACCACCACGGCACCTCCAACCTCGCCATCGACGCCGCCACCTCCGTAGTCACCAAGCGCTACACCACCCCCTTCGGCGCTCCCCGCGGCAGCGCCGCCACCACCTGGCCCGACGACAAAGCCTTCCTCGGCAAACCCGCCGACACCACCACCGGCCTCACCCACATCGGCGCCCGCGAATACGACCCCGGCGTCGGCCAGTTCATCAGCATCGACCCCGTCCTCGCCCCGGACCAGCACCAGTCCCTGAACGGGTACGCCTACGCCAACCAGAACCCGGCCACCTATGCGGACCCCACGGGCCTGTGGATCGACAACGGAAACGGCCAGTCGGAGATCCGCGACGACGGCCACGGAGACCACAACACCCTCGACCCCACCACCGGCAAACACGGAGACGACCAGTGGCCCATCCCCGGCGGCAGTGGAGGCGGTGGCGGCACCGCATCGGCCCCCGGCGGCGGAGGCGGCGGTGGAGGCAAGGGCGGTGGTTGCGGCTTCTGGGACGTTAAGTGCGGCCTCGACCAGTGGAAGAACGGAATATCAGACGTTTATCACGGGACCGGAGAAGTCTTTTACGGGCTCATAGGTAATGTCCCGTACGCCGCAGAAAATTTCGGCGTGCTGGTCGATTCCGACTGCTGGAACGGCGGTGCGGGCGCCCCCGGATGTGACTACGGAAGCCAGTATGACAACTGGATCAAGGACCAAGGAATAGACACATCCAGCGACGCCTATCAGGTGCCGAGTGCCTTGCTTGCAATTTTCGGCGGTGCCTTGGCTGGAAAGAAGAAAGCCCCCAAGGCGGATAAGTGCAGCTTCAGCCCCACCACCGAAGTGCTCATGGAAGAGGGCGAAACAAAGAAAATCGCCGATATTGAATTGGGTGACAAGGTCGAGGCAGGCAACCCGAAGACCGGAAAACACGACGGGCCCCGCTCGGTCACGGCCACTCACATCAACTACGACGACGACCTCATCGACCTCACAGTCGAGACCAGCCCAGGACACTCGACGATCATCGAGACCACCTCTCAGCACCCCTTCTGGGACGACACCATCCGTAAGTGGGTTCCTGCCGAAAAGCTCACCGTCGGTCACGCTCTCATCACCAACAGGGACAAGAGTGTCGAGGTGAAGCAGGTCCGCGCCGTTCCGGGCGCGGCCGACATGTACAACCTGACGGTCAATGACCTCCACACGTACTATGTGCTGGCGGGCGAGACTCCGGTCCTCGTTCACAACTCAAACTGCGGGCCCTGGACCTCTTACCGGAAATTCGATGACGATGGTCATCCGGTAGATAGAACCCAAGTGCCAACGAATGAAGCTCTCGACGCGGCGGAGAGGTGGGTTGGGCCCGGATATTCCGAACCCGTGAAGGGCAGTGGGCGATACGTCTCAAAGGACGGCACGCGCGTTGCCAGGATGGGTGAATCGGATATCACAGGACAGCACGGCGGTGGTCCTCACATGAACTTTGAGCGAATGGTGCCGAATCCAAGGAAGCCCGGAAAGTCAATGGTTGTAGAAAATCGACACATCTACCTCAAATAGAACCTGCAGGCCGGGGGGCCGCCGAACGAGACCTCGACGGCTCCCCACTGCGTAGCCACAGGAATGGTAGTAGCGATGGATCGTGTGATCGATGTTCCAGAATATCGAGTCGGCGAAGGACTGCACTTCGCCTGGGACGATGATTTTGAAATTGAATTGACGGTCAGATCGGCGGAGGTGGTCATCAAGGCGAATCGCGCCGGATTGACTTCACTGGCACGTCATCTACTGACTCTTGCTCAGCAAGGTGTTCATGGAGGTTCCCATATTCACCTAACGGCGGATCAAGAGATCGAATCTGAAATCGACCTCATTCTTGAGCGGGTGGAGAAAGATTGATCTTCTTGTGTCTGGCAGGCCGTTGACGGCAACGGGTGACGGCAACGTCGGCGGACTGTTCGCCGAGCATGGTGCGGCGCCCACGCGCGATGGCACCGAGCGTCTGCGCCATGCCCGACACCGCCCAAAGCGAAAGGCATCGACACTGAAACGCACGTTCCGGGGTGGCGGGGGCCGTCCGTGCTCGGTCAGCGGGTGAGCTGTTCAGAGTTTCTTTACTGATTCAAGGCGGTCCGCTGGCGCGGCCCGCGCGCGCTCCGGCCCTGCGGGGCCGCCGCCCGCTCCTGTCTCCGCCCCGCAGCCGACGGCCCCGCCGGTCCGGGCGCGCAACAGCCAGCACAGCGAAGCACCTGGGGCGCTGCCCCAGACCCCGGCCCTCCCTCCGAGGGGCACGGGGTCCATGTGCGGGTGCGGCTTCGTCGTGGTGAGTGGTCGTGGGGCGCGGGCGGGGTCCCTCGCCGCCCGGTCACCGGAGGCGTACCAGGAACCCCCGGGGGCCGCCAAGGCCGAGCGCACGCGTCACGATGTGAGCCTTGGCGGCCCCCGGGGAACCCTGGCACGGCGAAGCTGCCCGACCGACGAGGGACCCCTCCCGCTCAGACCCGGATGCTGCCGGGGCCGGCAAGGCGGCGGTGCGTGCCACGTCGGGGTGGGTATCTGCCCGATAGCCACCGGTTATTGCGCCCGTCCGGCGTACCGTGGCGCTGGAGGCGGTGAACGCGATGACTACGGAACTGGCCGACAACGTCCGCAAGTACCGGCGCCGATCCGGACTGAGCCAGGAGGAACTGGCCCACGCCGCAGGCGTGTCACCGGGCACTTTCCGCAAGATAGAGCAGGGCGGCACCGTCCGCATGGAGACCCTGCACATCCTCGCCCGCGCCCTGGGCGTCACCACCGCGACGCTGCTGGCACCGGACGCCCCCGAGCCGGTCAGCCGCGCGGAGGACGCGAACCGGGTCCACCTGATCCAGCTCCGCGCCGCCCTCACTCCGCCGGTAGGGATCGCCGACGACCTGGCCGGCGAGCGGGCCGCGGAGGAGCCGAACCTTCGCCGCTTCCGCCGGGCCGTGCAGGACGGGGCACTGCTGTACCACTCCGACAGCTACAAGAGTGTCGCCTCCCAACTCCCCGCACTCCTGCGGGACGCCAACAGCGCGGTCGCCTACTTCGACAGCGGCGAAGAACACCGCCAGGCCGTCCTGGCTCGCGCCGAGACCCTCCAGCTGGCCGGGCGCTACCTGACCCAAGTGCGTCAGTACGACCTCGCCTACACCGCTCTGTCCGAAGCCATCACTGACGCCCGCCATGCCGGAGAGCAGCTCACCGGCGCATCCGGCGTGATCGGTATGTGCTGGCTGCTGCTGCGCCAGGGACGGCTGGAGGAGGCCGAACAGCTCGCTGCCCGCACCGCCGATCTGATTGAGCCCAGGCTGTCCCGGGCTACCCCGGACGAATGCGCCGCGTGGGGATGGCTGGCCCTGCGCGCGGTCGCTGCCGCAGGCCGCAACAACCGCCCTCAGGAAGCCCGCCACTACCACCGCATGGCGAACACGGCAGCCGCCGCCGTCGGCAGGGAGCACACCGGATCGTTCTTCCGCCACTGGACCACCTTCGGCCCGCTCACCGTCGGCATGAAGGACGTCGAAGACGCCATGATCCTGGGCGACGCCCGCACCGTCGTCCGCAAATCCAGCCAGGACGCTATGTCCCCCAAGGCGTGGAAGAACACCGGACGCCCCAGCGACGACAACTGGAACCGCCATCGCATGGACGTCGCCCGCGCCCACGCCCGCACCGGCGACCTCACCGCCGCGATGGACGAACTGGCCGACGTACGCCGAGCGTCTCCCCAGTGGCTGCGGCACCAGCGGATGGCAGCCGAGACCATGCAGGAGATCCTGAAGAAGCGCAAGCGCACCCTCACCGCCGAGATGCGTGAGATGACCGCCTACCTGGGCGTCGTCGGATAGCTACCACGCAGCGTGGCGCTTCGCACACAGTCAGTCCTCAACTAGCCTGTTCTGTACGTGGAGTGACGAACTGTCAGGCGTCTACGGTCACCGTATTCCTATCAGCGACCCAAGGTCGGGGGTACACGGTGAGCCAGCCCAGGAGTGACGCGGACGCATGCGTCGCAGGGAGTTGTACGACGCGTCCTCGGGAATCGCAGGCCCCCGCCTGCTCCCGTGGACCACCCCCGAGGGAAAACCCTGCTACCTCAGCACCAACGGCACGGGCTACCTCACCAGCCTCGCCGACAGCGTCGAAACCGTACAACTCGACATGGGCGAGGAACTGCTGACGTACGCCCGAGACATCCTCGCCCCAGGCGCGAAGGCGGTCTCGGGCACCGAGTACCGCTGGATCGCCTGCCGACTGACCGAAGCCCTCACCGACGCCCTCCGGGTCGCCGACTCCCGCGGCCGGCGCATCCCCGATCCGGACGATGCAGCCGACGGTGCCTGACCCGGCAACCACCGCCGCACCCGGCCAGGACGTCACGCGTGGGCGCTACCGGTTCCGCGAGTACCACGTGACCACCGCCGCCGACCCCATGGCACTGCCCGCCTATGAGGCGCTCTGCGTCGCCGGCGAGGAACACAACTGCGGCGCCGAATCCGGCACCCTCCACACCCCGGACGAGCTGACCCGCTGGATCGCCCAACACTGCGCCCGAACCGGCCACCAGCACTACGAGCAGACGATCCGAGCCATACTCCCGTGCCGAGCCCGGCACATGGCAGTAAGTCCCCCTGCCCCAGCACTCCGGCCCGCACCTTCTGACGGCAGTAGTGACGGCAACACCCACGGATTCCCCCGCACAACCACGGACACCAGCGGAACCCGAAACCACCGCTGATCTGCGAATACGCAGATAGAGAGGTGCCGCGTAGCACACGTACTATGTACTCGCCGGGGACGCTCCAGTTCTTGTGCATAACAGTGGTCCCGGCTGTGGATCTGCGTGGATTGATTCGAACAGTATTCCCCACCACTTCAAGCACGCTGAAGACTTCGGAATCATGGGGAAAGAAAGCAAGGCGACCAAGCAAGCGTTCGTTGGCGCGATAGGGGACTTTGTGAAGAACCCTGGGAACGTTCAGATCGCGGGAACCTATCGGGGAACCCCGGCTCGGCATTACGTGGATCTGAATTCAGGACGCCACGTCTCTGTTGACCTCGATAGTGGAAAGATGCTAGGCGCCTGGAAGTCCGATCCAGGATCAGACCAGTTCTGGTACCTGACGATGCATGGGAAGCTGTAATGGCCAAGCTAGAGCCGTTCCTGGTGCTTGCCTCTGCGGTCGCAGAGGGGAGACTGTCGGCGATTGATTTCTCGACTGTGTGCCTTCCCCTGTACAAGCACTATTCGGGATCTTATCCGTCGCCCGATCATTACCAGTTGGCCACTGACCTGTTTTATCTGGCGCATGATCACTATGCGGGTGAGGGTGATCCAATCCCGGGCACTCTTAGTGATGCTCAGGTGCAAGCGGGGGCGGCAGAAATTGTGCAGCGGATGCGTTCGCTTCTGCGCTGACGCGTGTTCGAAACAAGGGCCTTCGTCACACGAGAAGGCGGGCCTGCGTGAGACTCGAAATGAGTCTCTTTGAGGCGCAGGCCCGCCTTGACGGCAGTAGTTGACGGCAACGTCAGCGGACGGTGGCTCCGCACAGCGGCGGGTCATCGCCGCTGTCGCGGGCCGACTCGTCGTTGGCAGGGCCGTCAAGGGCGGCGCTGAGAGTGTCGATGGCGTGTCGCTGGAGGCGGAGTCGGACATGGGCGTAGACGGTGACGCCGATGTGGGCGTGGCCGAGAAGTTCCTTGATCACGACGAGTTCGACGCCCTGTTCCAGGAGCAGGGTTGCGGTGGAGTGCCGGAGGTCGTGGAAGCGGATACGGCGGAGGCCGGCCTTGCGGAGGAGTGTGGTGAAGGTCCGGGTGAGGTTGGTCGGGTCGATCGCTCTTCCCCGCGGCGTGGTGAACACGTACCCGTTGTGCTGCCACTCGGCCTTTTCGTAACGGCTGAGCATGGCGGACCAGCAGTCTGTCGTCCGCATTGCAAGGGCACGATTCGGGACGAGTTCCGTCCGGTCCATGGCTACAGAGCGACCCACGCGAACGGACGTGCCGGACCGCTAATGCGCCGGCCCGGCACTGTCAGGTTCTGTTTCTCCTCTCCTGTCAGACGGGAACGGCCCTCTTCCGCTGGTGCTCTTGGGCGCTGCTCAGCGCGTCCAGGAATTCCACAGCGAAGCCGATGGGTATGCAGGAGATGTAGACGCGGCCGGCGCCGTCCTCGCCGAGTTTGACCTCGTACTCTCCGCCGGTCATCTCGTCGTCGTAGTTGTAGGTGCCGGGACCTTCGTCCTCCAACGGGCCGTCGGCGCCGTCGAACCAGGCGATCCCGAAGAGGGCGTCGACTGCCTCGGCGATATCCGGGTTGGGCACGGCATCCAGTTCGACGGTGGCCCTGATGTCGTCGTCCACGCAGATCCGGCCCTCGCCGACCTCGTTGGGCCGCTCGATCGTGAGGGTGACTGGGCAGCAGTACCCGGGTGTCTTGGACGCGCCCAGGCCGGGCAGCGCGACACTGAGCGCGTTGACCGCGCACTTCTGGACGTTGTCGTATGCCTCCTTCCAGCGGACGAGCTCCTTCTCCACTTCGAGTTTCAACGGTCATCTCTCCTTCTTCTGATCGGACTGCACCGGCCTCGCGGATACGAGCACCAGGTGTGATGCGGCGTATCCACCCTCAGGCGGATACGCGCGATCGAGGAGCCGCCGCCGCTGACGGTGACGGCTGTGCGACGCGGGGACGCGGTACGACGGCGGGGGTGCCTGTCGTACGTGATGCTGGCCTCTGGCCGCCAGAGGCAGGGTGCGGGAGAGGCGGGCGGAGTGGGTGTCGGCGTTTGCGGCGGCAAGGTACAGCGCGGCGACGTCGTCGGGCGCGAACCGCCCTGATTTCGCTGCGGCGTCGGCGACCTTCCTGGCGTGGACGGCGACCTCTCCGTACGGACCGGCCGCCGGTCCCGGCCCCGTGGGCAGGTCGTTCGGGGGGAGCTTGTGCCAGGCGGTCCGGAACTCGGCCACGCGGGGATGGTCGGACTCCCTCAGTTCCTGGCCCATGGGCGTGTCCATCCAGTTCCGGAACGCCTTGGCCAGGTCCCGGGTGGCGTCGACCGCGTCGGCCCGCGAGGTGTAGGGCAGGCCCTTCCCGGTCCGCAGCAACCGGCAGACGGTCTGGTTCTGCTCCCGCAGGCGTTCCCGCGCCTTGTCGGGCAGGTCCTCCACCGACTGCGGTTGGGCCTTCTCGCTGTAGGTGAGCGCCGCGTCGCCGAGGTCGACCGGGGCTTCCGCCGACGGCAGGGCCGCTCTGCTGTCGCGCAGGCGGTCGGCCAGACGCGTGGCCTGACGGGCGATCCCCTCGCAGACCCGGATGGACACGTTCTTCCAGAAGTCCTTGAACCGGCTGTCCGACGAGAGGGCGGGCTAGCGAGCCCCGGCCCTCTTTCTGATCGTGTCCCACAGGTGCCGGGCGGCGCAGCGGATCGTCTGGATCTTCTGCCACTCGGGAAACGCACTCAGCGTGTCAGCGTGAGTATCGGCGGCCTCCAGGGCGCTGCTGACCTTGTCGGCGGCCTCCTCGGCAGGGCCGGACCGTATGCCGCCGGGAAACTCGGGGGGAGCGGGCGGTGGTGGCGCGATGGAATCCCATCGGGCACTTTCGTCCGCAAGCGTCCGGTCCAGCATCCGCATGTCGCTGCGCACCGCCGCGGCGGCGTCCCCTAGGGGATCGCCGTCTTCGCCGCCAACGCGGTCTTCCCACGTTTGCCAGAAGGTCTTGTGCTTGTCGTCCTCGAGGGCATCAGGGGGCGGCTGCGGTGCGGACCTCACCCGCCAGAGGGGAGCGCCGTCCAAGGGGTCGCGCATCACGTCACCTTGTCGATTCAGCTTGCCCGGAGGCAGCCCGTCCCCGGGCCACAGCGGTATGAATCTGGTTGCCCCTTGTACGTCCCGCGTATGGGCGCCGATTCCGCGGGGGCGGCCGTTGCCTCCGGCGTTGGTCCTGGGGTGACCGGCTTGGCGCCGTCCCCGGGAGTGGCGGTTCGTCGCCGACGGTGTTGACCTTCTCGGTGCTCGGCGGACCGTCGGTCGCGGTGCCGAGCGTATCGATGGCCTGGCGTTGGAGTCGGAGGCGTACGCGGGCGTAGGCAGTAGCGGTGACGCCGATGTGGGCGTGGGCGAGCAGTTCCTTGATGACGACGAGTTTGACGCCCTATTCCAGGAGCAGGGGCGCGGTTGAGTGGAGGAGGTCGTGAAAGCGGATACGGCGGAGTCTGGCTTGGTCGAGGAGTCGGTGGAAGCGGCGGGTCATGTTAGCGGGGTCGAGTGGTCTGTCGGTCGCGGTGGTGAAATGATCAGGTAACTCCGTGCCCTTCGTAATCGACCTGAGCGACCTCGTAACACTGTGGGGCGCGGTTGAGCTCGTAGTGACTGCGCAGGCTGTCGTTTGAGCTTAGGTCGGGATGAAGTTGTAAAGGTGGCGCAGTCGCTTGGGGGCAAGGGGCTGAGATGAGCAGCCACTCCGTGTCGCTGATGGGTGCGAACGCCCCCCATCGGGGCTCTGGTGGCGGGGGGGGGATCAGGACTTCCTCGGGAGAGTCGTGGCGGACACGCTTCCCTCGAGTACGACCATGAGTTGACAGGCCGCGATGACGGTCAGCGCGATGCCGGGCCGTCCCTCACGGCGGGCCGCACCCGGCTCGCGTTGTGCTTCTAGTTGAGAGGTTGTCACTACGGATCCCCCAAGTGAATTAGTGAACGGGCGCGTTCACTGTGTCGTCCACGGTAGTGAGTCCCCGTCAGTGAACGCAACCGTTCACTGTGACTGCCGTCTGAATCTTTGCCCGATGGAGAACTTGCTGATGGTTACTTCACGCTCGGCGGCCACCGCTCGGTCGCGGACGGTGGTGCCGCGACGTCGCGGGCCGGTGCTGGAACGCGCGATCCTCGACGCCGCGTTGGAGCAATTGAGCACGGTGGGCTGGAACGGCCTGACGATGGAGGGTGTCGCCGCGGAGGCGCAGACCGGCAAGGCCGCGGTCTACCGGCGCTGGCCTTCCAAGGAGGACCTCGTCGCCGACGCGCTGGCGGCCGGGCTCCCCTCGCTCGACGACGCGCCCGATCTCGGTGGAGTCCGTGACGATCTCTACGAGTTGACCCGGCTGCTCCGGGACGCGATGTACTCACGGCCCGGGTGGGCGCTCCGTGCGGTCCTGCACGAATGCGACCAGTCGTCCTCCGGCCGTTTCCAGGCGCTGATCATGAGCGTCGTGATCGAGCCCTCGGCCAACCTGTTCGGCGAGGTCGTGCGTCGGGGTGTCCGGCGGGGTGACGTGCGGCCCGACGCCACCGGCTCGCTCGTCTTCGACGTCATCCCGGCGTTGCTGATGTACCGCTCGAAGGTGCGCGCCAGCGAATGGCCCGACGAGGAGATCGCCCGGCTCATCGATCAGGTCGTGCTGCCGATGCTCCGGCCGTCCTCGGACTGAAGGCCGACCGGGGGCGGACCGAGGCCGAACTGAGGGCGGACCGACGCGGGGCCGCGCGCCGGCCCCGGGCGTCGGGTGGCGGTCGCGGGTCCCGCGTGCCGTACCGGCCGTACAGCCTTGCGGCGGCGGCGCGTTGGAGTGTACGGCGCGTCGCGGCGACAGGTGGCGCCGGCGGTCGCTTACGGCCGGGGGAGCCCGGGGTGTCGCGTGGCGGAGCGGCGGCGTAACCTTGGCTCCGCCATGCCGTACGAACCACCCACCCACGCCGTAGAGCGATCGCTCCGCGCCACCACCGGTGCCAAGATCATCGCTGGTGTCGACGAGGTCGGACGCGGTGCGTGGGCGGGTCCGGTGACGGTCTGCGCGGCCGTCACGGGTCTGCGCAGGGCCCCCGTCGGACTCACCGACTCCAAGCTGATCACCCCCAAGCGCCGGGCAGAGATGGCGCTGGAGCTCGAGTCGTGGGTGACCTCGCACGCCATAGGACACGCATCGCCGGAGGAGATCGACGAACACGGGATGACCGCGGCTCTTCGGCTCGCCGCCGAACGGGCCCTGGACGCGCTGCCGGTGCGGCCCGACGCCGTGATTCTCGACGGCAAGCACGACTATCTCGGCAAGCCCTGGCGGGTCAGGACGGTCATCAAGGGCGACATCTCCTGTGTCTCGGTGGCCGCCGCCTCGGTGCTCGCCAAGGTGCGCAGGGACGCGATGATGGCCGAACTGGGCGCCACGTCCGAGGAATGCGACGGTTTCGCCTTCCACGCCAACGCGGGGTACCCCTCGCCGGTGCACAAGGCGGCGCTGGCGGAACGGGGGCCGACCTCGCACCACCGGCTCTCGTGGTCCTATCTCGACGCGCTGCCCCGGTGGCGCCATCTCAAGAAGGTCCGTATCTCCGCCCAGGCGGAGCTGCTGGAGAGCGAGGGGCAGCTCGGCTTCGACTTCTGATCCGAACGACCTGACCGAACGACCGCCCCGGAGCGACCTGTTCCGAACGGTCCGACGTGACCGGCCTTGCCGGTTCGGGCGGTCACGGCCCGCGCACCGCCCCGGCCGTACTCGCCAAGCGAAACAAATGGCACAGATGTGCCCACCCGCCGGTGACTTGCGCGCCGGCGTTTGATAGACATCCACTCATGCCTCTCATCCCCGAGGAGCCTCAGATTCACGAGAGCGCCCAGGGTCCCCGCGCCACTCCGGCCACCGGCCGTACCGCGTCGACCCCCCGTCCTGTACCCGGTCCGCGTCCCCGTCCCGTTCCCGGGCCGCGGTCCGCGGCCACACCGCGCCCCGGACATCCGGGTCCCGGTCCCGCGAGGCCCGCGCCGTCGGAGCGCTCGCAGGTCTCCGCCGAACGGCCTGCCGCCGCCCCGGAGGAGACCCGGTCCGTCCCTCAGATCCAGCTGATCCCCGCCTCGGTGGACGGTGCGCTGGACGCCGCCGAGGAGGCGGTCGACCTGCTGCTGGACTCCGGTCGCGCGCCGGGCGACATCCTCGTGCTCACCACGGGCGAACAGCACCCGTGGGCCACGCACGAACTGTCCTTCGGTGAGAACTCCTACTGGCAGCAGCACGACACGGGCGAGGACGTGTTCTTCGCCGACGCCTCGGCCGTGGACCGCGCCAAGGCGCGCCCCGTGGTCGTCGTCGCGCTCAACGGTGGCGACGACGGCACCGTCGAGCGGGTACTGCCGACGGCGCGGGAGCGGGCCGTCGCGCTGCTCGTCGTGTGCGGTGACCCGCAGCGGGTCAACTCCGTGCTCGGCGCGGGCGTCTGACCCGGATCTCACCGAGGGTGGGCCAGGGCCCCGGTCCTGGACCCGGCCGCTCATGACCCGGCTGCCCCGCGTGGGCGGCCGGGCCGAACCCCGTCGGACGCGACGGCTCAGCGGGCCGCCGCGCGCCGCAGCGCCTCCACCGCGCCGCCCCCGGAACGCAGGGGTGAAGGGGCGGGGTCGGACACCGTCTCGGCGAGATTTTCGGGCGCCGACTCGGAGCTGGGCCGACGGCCGCCCCGGCCCTCGCCCAGCACCTGCCAGCCGCCACGCGTCAACGTGATGTACGCGCCGCAGCGCAGGCCGTGCAGTGTGCAGGCGTCCCGCAGCCCCCACATCCAGGCCCCGTCCTCCTCCGTCCAGCGCTCGTCGCCGTCGCGGCAGTAGAGGAGTACGGCGGTGCGCACCGGCGTACGGCGGCGCAGATCGTGCGGGATGACCCGGCGCAGATGCGCCAGCAGGGCGTTTCGGAACTCCCAGCCGTCGACCGGCGCCGCCCGTGGGGCGAACGAGGCGCTGGCGGCGAGACGTTCCTCGTGGTCCAGGACGGCGACGACGGCGGTCGCCGGGGTCGGCCGATGCCGGGAGTGCAGACCGCTGACGACCTCGCGGGGGTTACTGAGCAGGGGTATGCCGGCCGCCGCCCATTCGGCGGGCTCGAGCATCCTGGCGAGGCGGGTGACGGAATCGGCTGTCGTGATCGATGAGGCTGCGGACGGAGCGAATCCGAAGGTCACGTTCCTCCCTTCGCATACGCGCCCACAGTGCGGGCAGGGTCGGGTGAGGCGCGCCGGGGCACAGTCCGTCCGGACCGCGAACGGTCCGACCGTGCGGGGGGCATCTCCAATTCTTGCGGGCACTGGGGCAGGCGGCAACGAGCAATTGGCGCTGCTGACCGGAATGAGCGGTAATGGCGCTCATATCCCTGCCTTGATCCTGCCCATTCGGGGTCCCGCTGATACGTGGTCACGTCTGAACGGCGAGGACCAGCGGGAACACCCCGTCGGCTCCGGCCCTGCGCAGCAGTCGGGTGGCCACGGCCAATGTCCAGCCGCTGTCCGAGAGATCGTCGACGAGCAGGACGGGACCGGCCGCCGAGGTCAGGGCCTCGGCCAACTCCGGTGACACGGTGAACGCTTCGTGCAGTGCCCGTACCCGCTGGGCGCTGTTCGTACGGGAGATACGGGCCCCCTCGGCGCCCGGCGCGTACTCCACCGTGCCCAGCAGCGGCATTCGGCCCACCTCGGAGATCCGGCCGCCCAGTGACCCCACGAGCTGCGGCTTGCTCCGCGAGGCGATGGTCACGACACCCACCGGGCGCGGAGGTGCGTCGTCCAGCCCGGACGCCCAACCGCCGGGCCCCTTCGCCCAGTCGGCGAGGACGCTCACCACGGCGTCCACCACGTCGTCGGGGACGGGACCGTCGGGCGACTGCGGCGCCAGCATCGGGCGCAGCCTGTTGCCCCACCCGATGTCCGAGAGCCGACCGAGCGCCCGGCCCGGGAAACTGCGCTCACCGGCGGGAACACGACCCCGCAGGTCGATGCCCACGGCCGTCAGCCCGGTCGGCCACATCTTGCGCGGCTCCACGTCCACCCCGGGCCTGCCCAACTCGCCCCGGGCGGCGTCCAGGGCGCCGCCGGAGACCTTGTCCGTGAACCGCGCCCCCGCGCAGTTGTCACACCGTCCGCAGGGCGCGGCCTCCTCGTCGTCCAACTGGAGCCGCAGGAACTCCATGCGGCAGGCCGTCGTCGTCGCGTAGTCCCGCATGGCCTGCTGCTCGGTCTGCCGCTGGCGCGCCACCCACGCGTACCGCTCCGCGTCGTACACCCAGGGCTGTCCGGTGCTGGTCCAGCCGCCCTTGACCCGGTGCACCGCGCCGTCCACGTCGAGCACCTTGAGCATCGTCTCCAGCCGCGTGCGCCGCAGCTCGACCAGCGGTTCGAGAGCGGGCAGCGAGAGGGGCCTGTCCGCCTGCGCCAGGACGTCGAGCGTGCGCCGGACCAGCTCCTCGGGCGGGAAGGCGACCGACGCGAAGTACTGCCAGATGGCCTCGTCCTCCTTGCCGGGAAGGAGCAGCACCTCGGCGTGCTCGACTCCACGCCCGGCACGGCCCACTTGCTGGTAGTAGGCGATGGGGGAGGAGGGGGAGCCGAGGTGGACGACGAAGCCGAGGTCGGGCTTGTCGAACCCCATGCCCAGCGCGGACGTGGCGACCAGCGCCTTGACGCGGTTGGCGAGCAGGTCCTCCTCGGCCTGCTGGCGGTCCGCATTCTCCGTACGGCCCGTGTACGACGTGACGGTGTGACCGCACTGGCGCAGATAGGCGGTGACTTCCTCGGCCGCCGCGACGGTCAGGGTGTAGATGATCCCGGAGCCCGGAAGGTCGACCAGATGATCGGCCAGCCAGGCCAGCCGGTGCGCGGCGTCCGGGAGCCTGAGCACATTGAGACTGAGACTCTCCCTGTCCAGTGCTCCCCGCAGCACGAGCGCGTCCGTGCCCGCTCCCGTGCCCAGCTGCTCGGCGACATCGGCCGTCACGCGCGCGTTCGCCGTGGCGGTGGTGGCCAGCACCGGGACGCCGGACGGCAGCTCGGCGAGCATCGTGCGCAGCCGTCGGTAGTCGGGGCGGAAGTCATGGCCCCAGTCGGAGATGCAGTGGGCCTCGTCCACCACCAGCAGGCCGGTGGCCGCAGACAGGGCAGGCAGGACCTGATCGCGGAAGTCGGGATTGTTGAGCCGCTCGGGGCTGACCAGCAGCACGTCGACCTCGCCGGCAGCCACCTCGGCCTGAATCGTGTCCCACTCCTCGGAGTTGGACGAATTGATCGTGCGCGCGCTGATTCCGGCGCGGGCGGCGGCCTCCACCTGGTTGCGCATCAGCGCCAGCAGCGGGGAGACGATCACGGTCGGACCGCTGCCCTGCGCGCGGAGCAGGGACGTCGCGACGAAATACACCGCGGACTTGCCCCAGCCCGTCCGCTGCACGACCAGCGCTCTGCGTTTGTCGGCGACGAGCGCCTCGATGGCCCGCCACTGGTCCTCGCGCAGGCGGGCAGCGCCGGTGGCGTCACCGACAAGACGGGCGAGGACGGAGTCGGCCGAGGCCCGGAGAGCTGCGCGTTCTGCGTTGGTCATGCCCCCATGCAACCTGATGGCTCGGACAAAGCGCGAATGCCGGACCCGGCCTGTGGACAACGTTATCCACAGGGGTCGCGGGATTTCGGCTCTCGCGGGATGGTCGAGCCATGAACAAGCACAGCGAAACGCCTCCGCCCCGCCGATGAGCGGGCAGGTCAGCTCTCGGCGGAGAGCGGCGAGTTCGCGGCCTTCGCTGTGAACGGTGACCGGCACCAGCGGCACGTGGTCCACCAGGCGGAACCGGCAGACCGAAACAGTCGCGCTGCTCCCGGATCTCGCCGCCACCGACGGCTAGCTTGTGGGCGATGCTTTCTCGCGATGTGGATCCGGAGTTCGCGCGGATCCGGAGGTTGCCATGCCCGTACGACGCATCGGACTGATCGTCCACCAGGGGCGCCCTGCCGCCCTGGACGTCGCTCGCGCGGTGCACGCCTGGTGCGACGCACACCGTATCCGCTGCACCGAGATCGACGTCTGGGCGAAGGAGCAGCACCGCCGTGGTGGCCGTGAGGAAGCCGAAGCGGCCGGCGATCCGGACCTCGTGGTGACTCTCGGCGGAGACGGCACCTTTCTCCGCGGGGCGCGGATCGCGGTCAACTGCGGTGCGAGTGTGCTGGGAGTGGACCTGGGCAAGGTCGGCTTCCTCACCGAGGTGCCTGCCGGCGATGTGACCCAGGCACTGGACGCCGTACATCACGGCCATGCCGTCGTCGAAGAACGCATGACGCTGACCATGCGCGCCTCCCGGGCTCTGGAGATCCCCCAGGAGATGGAGGGCCTGCTCCGCTACGGCCGGGGCCCCGCCCTGCCCCCACCTCAGATCAGGCCGGCGACCACCGAAGGGGCGGGCTGGGGCCTGGCTCTGGACGTGATCGCCCTGAACGACATCGTCCTGGAGAAGCTCGCCCGCGACCATCAGGTCGCCGTCGGCGTCTATCTGGCGGGCAGCCTGCTCGCCTCGTACGCGGCCGACGCCCTCGCCGTGGCCACCCCCACCGGATCCACGGCCTACAGCTTCGCGGCCGGCGGGCCCGTCCTGTCCCCGCACATGGACGCGGTCGTCTTCACCCCGATCGCCCCGCACATGACCTTCAACCGCACCGTCGTGGCGGCGCCGGACGAACCCGTCGCCCTCCGCGTGCTTCCGCACTCGGGCCAGGCCGCAGTCAGCATCGACGGCCAGCTGAGCGGGGTCCTCGACCCGGGGGACTGGATCGGCGTCTTCCGCGCCCGGCACCGCGTACGGCTCATCCGCCTGCACCCGACCGACTTCTACGGCCGGCTGCGCGACCGCTTCCGTCTCGCCGACGCACCCGCCACCACGCCCGACGGGGAAGCCGCGCCGTTCTTCCGCCCCGACACCCCGATCCCGCCCGACCTCGCGCACATGCGGCTGCCACCGCCCTCGGCGGCCCGCTGAACCCGGGCGTACCAGGGTGGGTGCGGCACTCTCGGGAACCCCGTGACCCGGTACGTCCTGCGGCGACCGGTCGAGCGCCTACACCGGGGACGGCTTCGTCTCTCGGCCGGATCGAGCCTGACAGCACACGGCCGTTCCGTGTCGGAGCAAGCCGGCCGGTGGTGTTGGCTCTGGCCGGAACTGGCCTGTGGATAAAGTTATCCACAGGGGTCGCGGGATTTTGGGTTCCGCGGGACCGTCGAGGCATGAACAAGCACAGCGAACCGACCCGTCCCGCCGACGAGCAGCAGGTCACCCTGCGCAGCCCGGCTGAACTCGCCGATGCCCTCCCCTTTCTGATGGGCTTCCATCCTTCCGACTCCGTGGTGCTCGTCGCGCTGCACGGCGAGGAAGGCCGCTTCGGGGGGCGGCTGAGGCTCGGTATTCCGCGCTCGCCCCGCGAGTGGGCGCCCGTCTCCGAGCAGTTGGCCGCGTGCCTGGTGGAAGGGAGCGAGCGGCGTGGGTCCCGTCCGGACGGGATCGTCGCCTTCCTCTGCCAGGACCCGGAGAACGGGGGCACGAGCCGCGGCGTGCGCGACCGACTGCAACCGTTCGCGCAGCTGATCCGCACGGGCTTCGGCCGTCTCGACATTCCCGTGCACGAGGTGCTCTGCATTTCCGACGGCCGTTTCTGGTCCTACTGCTGCCCGGACACGCGCTGCTGCCCGCCCGAGGGCACTCCGCTGGCCCTGCCCGGCACATCCGTGATGGCCGCCGCCTCCGCCTACGCGGGGATCCAAGTGCGTGGATCCCTGCGGGAGATGGAGGCACGGCTGGAGCCCTGGCGCGGTTCCGCCGAGAGGGCGGCGAAGCAGGAACAGGCGCTGGACGAGGCCGCCGGCGCACTGGTGCCGAGGATTCTGGGCGGTGGTAATCGCGAGCAGGTGGGTGCGTCGACGCTCAGCGCTGCCCGAGACCTGATGGACCGCCTGGCTCAGACCCCGCCCGCGCAGCCGCGCCGGGGAGAGAGCGGACGGGGCGGCGACGGCATCGACGGTGGCTCGGACATCGCCGATGACCGGCTCATCGCCGATGACGAGGCGGCGGCGGTCATCATCGGCCTTCAGGACCGGGAGACCCGCGACCGGGCGGCTCAGTGGATGGAGGGTCCCGACGCCGAGTCGGCGCTACGGCTCTGGCGGGCCCTGGCCCGTCGCTGCGTGGGTTCCTACGCCGAACACGCGGTCGCCCCGCTCACCCTGGCCGGCTGGGTCGCCTGGTCCTCCGGCGACGAGCCCGCGGCCCGGGTCGCGCTCGGACTCGCCCTGCGTCTCGACCCCACGTACACCTTCGCCCAACTCCTTCACCAGGCCTTCAACGAGGGGCTCGACCCGGAGACCCTCCGGCGCTGTATGCGCGGCGAGCGCGTCGCTGCCGGGAGCCCACAGCCCGGCCCGGTGCGGCGGTCCGCGACGAAGCAGGCCAAGAAGTCGATGAAGATGAAGAGGGCGGTGAAGAAAGCGACGATCAAGAAGGCAGCGCCCCGGACGGTGCCGTCACCGAGGCCCCGCCCAGGTGCGCCGGCGGCGCGCGGTCGGGCCGAGGGCCGTAGCGGTCAGCGCGCCACGAAGAGCGGCAAGTGAGAGCTGAGGGGCGGGGGGTGTGACGACGCACCTTCCCTCCCTGGCGGGGGTCGGGAAGCGGGGCGGGGAAGAAGTCGCCGGACCTGAGCGGAACGGATGTTTATCGTCAGGCAGACGACTAAGATCTCCGGCATGTCGCCCTACGACCCGTCGGCTTACCCCGCGTTCGCAGTCACCGTCGACCTGGTCGTGCTCACCGTGCGCCGCCACGCCCTGTGCGCGCTGGTCGTGCGGCGCGGTGAGACGCCCTTCCAGGGGCGCTGGGCGCTGCCCGGCGGCTTCGTCAAGGCCGATGAGGATCTTGGTGCGGCGGCGGCGCGCGAGCTGGCCGAGGAGACAGGGCTGTGTGCGCACGACCCGGCGTCGCCCGCTCCCGCGAACGGCGCCCATCTCGAACAGCTCGCGACATACGGCGACCCGGCGCGCGACCCCCGGATGAGGGTCGTCAGCGTGGCCCATCTCGCACTGGCGCCCGACCTTCCCGCGCCTCGCGCGGGCGGCGACGCCAACAGCGCCCGCTGGGCCCCCGTGGACGCCCTGCTCGACTACGAGGGCGGCTTCGGCCGGGACGGCGAACAGCCCGCGCCGCTCGCGTTCGACCACGCGCGCATCCTCGGGGACGGGGTGGAGCGGGCCCGTTCCAAGATCGAGTACTCCTCCTTGGCCACCGCCTTCTGTCCGTCGGAGTTCACCGTCGGCGAGCTGCGGCGGGTGTACGAGGCGGTGTGGGGCGTCGCGCTCGATCCCCGCAACTTCCATCGCAAGGTCACCGGCACCCCCGGCTTTCTCGTGCCGTCCGGCGGCACCACCACGCGGCAGGGCGGCCGACCCGCCCAACTGTTCCGCGCGGGCGGTGCCACGATCCTCAACCCGCCGATGCTCCGCCCCGAGGTCTGACTCCCGAAGATCCGCCGGACAGGACCCGGGCAGGACCCGGACACCCGTAGGCCCAACCCTGCGCCACAAGTCGGACATGTCGCGTTATCTTGCTGCGGTACCCATACTGCCGCCGAGCGGTCTCACCTCCCCGCGAGAGAAGCGATGCTCCAGGCCATCGGACTCACCAGCAGCCCCCACCGCGACCTGCCGCCCGCCGTGGACGATCTGACCTTCGAGGCCCGGACCGGTGGCGTCACCGCGCTGCTCGGTGCCGAGGGCGCCGGAAAAACCACCGCCCTGCGGCTGATGCTCGAACTCGAATCCGGCCGGGGAATCACCTACTTCCGTGGCCGGCCGCTCCACCGCATCGCCCACCCCGCCCGCGAGGTCGGCGTCCTGCTCGGCGATGTGCCGGGGCACCCCGCGCGTACCACCCGAGGGGAGCTCCGCATGCTCTGCGCAGCCGCGGGCGTGCCCGCCGCGCGTGCCGACGCTCTGCTCGACCTGGTCGGCATCGGCGCCCTGCGCGACGAACCGCTCGGCACCCTCTCCCTCGGCATGGACCGCAGACTCGGCCTCGCCGCCGCCCTGTTGGGCGACCCGCACACGCTCGTCCTCGACGAACCGGCCGCCGGTCTCTCGCCGCGCGAGAACAGCTGGCTGCACGGACTGCTCCGGGCGCACGCGGCGCACGGCGGCACCGTTCTCTACACCACCAGTGATCCCAAAGAGGCGGCCCGCACCGCCGATCGCGTCGTCACCGTCCACGAAGGCCGCCTCGTCGCCGACCAGGACGCCGCCGACTTCGCGCGGACCCGGCTGCGCCCGCGCGTCGTCATCCGTACCCCGCACGCCGCCCGCCTCGCCGACGCCGTCAACCGAGAGGCGCGCGCGGACCGCCGTTCCGTCGAGGTCGTCGCCGAGGCGGGTGGGCGGCTGACCGTCTTCGGCAGCAACTGCGCCGAGTTGGGCGAGACGGCCTTCCGGCACGGCATCCTCGTCCACCAACTCGCCGACGAGACGGGAGACACCGGCCCGACGCCCCCCGTGGACCCGTCACCGCCCTCAGGGGCACGACAGACCCCCCAGGGGTCCGACGTCGACCTCCTGCCGCCCGCGCTGCCCGCGCGGCCCGTGCGCAGCCCCCTGCGTCCGTTCCGCTACGAGCTCCGCCGCTTCCTCGGCGTACGGACCCCCTGGCTGGTCGCCGTCGCCGTCCTGGTCGCCTCCGTCGCGCTGACCCTGCCGCTCGCCCGTACCGGCAACACCCCGCTGCCCGGCCTCCTCGCGGCCTGGCCCGGATTCCTCCCGCTGCCGCCCGCCGCCCTCGGTGCCGGTCTGCTCGGCGCGTTCGCCTTCGGCGACGAGTACCGCTACCCCGCGCTCACCGCGGGACGGGGCACCGTCCCGCGGCGCCTCGGCCTGCTGCTGGCCAAACTCACCGTCACCGGCACGGCGGCCCTGCTGCTCGCGGCCCTCACCGTCGCCGTCGACTCGCAGGCGATGCGGCTGGTGTACGGCGGCGGCACGGAAGTGGTGCCCCCGGACTGGCCCGCGCTCGTGGCCAGTTGGGCCGGACTGACCGTCGGCTGCGCCTGGGCGGGCCTGCTGGGCGCCGGCATCTTCCGTGTCACCGGCGCCGGGGTCGCCGCCGTCCTCGCCGTACCGGTCGTCGTCGTCCCCCTCCTTGAGAAGGGGCTCGCTGTTCCGTCAGCGCGTTCGATCGTCGGACTGCCGGCCAGGCTGCGCGAACTGGCCTGGCCGCAATGGCCGGAGGCCGCCGACCGCTGGCTGGTGGCGACCGGTCGGGTGCTCACCCAGCCCGTCGGGGCGGCGTTGACGCTGTCGCTGTCCGCCCTGCTCTGCGCGTATCTGTTCACGAGCCTTCGTCGCAGGGCCCGTTGGTGATCGCGGGGCGACCGGAGCTGTCACACCTGCCGATAACTCCCCGATTACGCCCGCTTCTTTACGATAAGTCGTCAATCGAAGGGCGGGCGCCGATCACCCTTTCGTGTGCTTTTCACCAAAGACCTCAAGGGGCCGACGAGCAGAGCCGACAAAGGATGCGTGAGTACCCTTGCGCACACCATGATGACCGCCGCCCGCTCCGTCGACCCCGGCCTCGCGGCCCCGGGCGGAATCGACCGCTACCCCTACGCGGAGGCGCCCGGCGCCGACCGCATCCCCGCACCCACTTGGGACGGCGCGGACAACGAGTTGGGCCGGGTGGGCCGGCGCTCGGCGGGCAGCCGGGGCCGTGGACTGCACGGCCAACTCGTCCAGCAGCTCGGCCAGATGATCGTCTCCGGCGACCTGGGCGCCGACCGGCCGCTCGTACCGGAGGAGATCGGCCAGCGTTTCGAGGTCTCCCGCACGGTGGTCCGCGAGTCGCTGCGCGTCCTCGAGGCCAAGGGCCTCGTCAGCGCCCGCCCCAATGTCGGCACCCGGGTCCGGCCGGTCAGCGACTGGAATCTGCTGGACGCCGACATCATCGAATGGCGGGCGTTCGGCCCGCAGCGTGACGACCAGCGCCGTGAGCTGAGCGAGCTGCGCTGGACGATCGAGCCCCTCGCCGCACGCCTCGCCGCCGGCCACGGCCGTGAGGACGTCCAGCAGCGGCTGGCCGACATGGTCGAGATCATGGGGCACGCCATCGCCCAGGGTGACTCGATCACGTTCTCCCGCGCCGACGCCGAGTTCCACTCCCTGCTGATCCAGCTCGCGGGCAACCGGATGCTGGAGCACCTCTCGGGGATCGTCTCGGCGGCCCTCCAGGTCTCCGGCGGCCCCGTCACCGGCTGTGACCGCCCCACCGACGCGTCGCTGGCGCACCACGCGCGGATCGTCGAGGCCCTGGCGGCCGGCGACGCCCAGGCGGCCGAATCCGCCATGCGGCAGCTTCTGATGGTCCACCCGGAAGTGGAACGCGTCGTTCCCGCGCCCCGCGAGCACTGAGGGCGCCACCGGGGTACTGAAGGCGAGTTCCCGCGGTGCCGAGCAGAAAGACCAAGGTCAGGACGGACAGGGGCGTGCGTGTCACGTGCCGCCGGACCCCCGGGCCCGGCGGCACGAAAGCGCGATAAAACCCTTCTGGCTGCTTTGCCGCAAATGAGGTGTGACTCGGGCCACGTGGATTGGGCGTAACACTCCACGAGGCAGGGCGATGACCTAAGAGGTGACAGCCACGGAGGGAATAGCGCCACGAGGAGTGGCGCTGTATCCAGCTCCGAGGTCCAGCCCGCGCCGTCGGCACATCCCCAGTCGACGGTCGTCGGTTCCGCCCCGATCCTGGGGGGAGCCGGAAGCCGTTTCCATCGTTCCGAGAGGTTGTTCGTGTCGGCCAGCACATCCCGTACGCTCCCGCCGGAGATCGCCGAGTCCGAGTCTGTGATGGCGCTCATCGAGCGGGGAAAGGCTGATGGGCAGATCGCCGGCGACGACGTGCGTCGGGCCTTCGAGGCTGACCAGATTCCGCCAACCCAGTGGAAGAATGTTCTGCGCAGCCTCAACCAGATCCTCGAGGAAGAGGGTGTGACGCTGATGGTCAGTGCCGCGGAGTCGCCGAAGCGCGCCCGCAAGAGCGTCGCTGCGAAGAGCCCGGCGAAGCGCACCGCCACCAAGACAGTCGCCGCCAAGACCGTTCATACGAAGACCGTCGCGGCCACCGCAGCCCCGGCCGCCGAGACCGTCGAGACTCCCGCCGACGAGACGGCCGCGCCCGCCAAGAAGACGGCGGCGAAGAAGACCGTGGCCAAGAAGGCGGCGGCCAAGAAGACCGCCGTCAAGAAGGTCGCGGCGAAGAAGACCGCCGGCAAGAAGGACGCCGACGAGGCCGACGGCGAGGAGAGCGCCGAGGAGGTCCAGGCAGGCAAGGGCGAGGAGGAGGAGACCGAGGGCGAGAACAAGGGCTTCGTCCTCTCCGACGACGACGAGGACGACGCGCCGGCCCAGCAGGTCGCCGTCGCGGGTGCCACCGCCGACCCGGTCAAGGACTACCTCAAGCAGATCGGCAAGGTCCCGCTCCTCAACGCCGAGCAGGAGGTCGAGCTCGCCAAGCGCATCGAGGCGGGTCTGTTCGCCGAGGACAAGCTGGCGAACGCCGACAAGCTCGCCCCCAAGCTCAAGCGCGAGCTGGAGATCATCGCCGAGGACGGGCGCCGCGCCAAGAACCACCTGCTGGAGGCCAACCTCCGCCTGGTGGTCTCGCTGGCCAAGCGCTACACCGGCCGCGGCATGCTCTTCCTGGACCTGATCCAGGAGGGCAACCTGGGTCTGATCCGCGCGGTCGAGAAGTTCGACTACACCAAGGGCTACAAGTTCTCCACGTACGCCACCTGGTGGATCCGTCAGGCGATCACCCGCGCCATGGCCGACCAGGCCCGCACCATCCGTATCCCGGTGCACATGGTCGAGGTCATCAACAAGCTCGCGCGCGTGCAGCGCCAGATGCTCCAGGACCTGGGCCGTGAGCCCACCCCGGAGGAGCTGGCCAAGGAGCTCGACATGACCCCTGAGAAGGTCATCGAGGTCCAGAAGTACGGTCGCGAGCCGATTTCGCTGCACACCCCGCTGGGCGAGGACGGGGACAGCGAGTTCGGTGACCTCATCGAGGACTCCGAGGCGGTCGTCCCGGCCGACGCGGTCAGTTTCACGCTTCTCCAGGAGCAGCTGCACTCGGTGCTCGACACGCTCTCCGAGCGTGAGGCCGGCGTCGTCTCCATGCGCTTCGGTCTCACCGACGGCCAGCCCAAGACGCTGGACGAGATCGGCAAGGTCTACGGCGTGACGCGTGAGCGCATTCGTCAGATCGAGTCCAAGACGATGTCCAAGCTCCGCCACCCGTCGCGTTCGCAGGTTCTGCGCGACTACCTGGACTAGGCCGCTTTTCCGTCCACGGCACAGCCCCTCCTGAGGGCCCGCGATCCCGGCCGGGATGCGGGCCCTCAGGCGTTGCGGGGATGCGTTTGTCGGCTCAATGGGTGACTCTGTGTCAGTAGGTGTCACCGGAGAGTCAGGAGCCAGTATGCGTCGCCCTATTGCCCGAGTGCTCACGGGAGGACTGGCCACGATCGCCGCGGGGGCGGTGCTGCCGCTCGTGTCCCCCGTGCCGGCCGCCGCGGACCGGGTGGTCGTGGGCGGGGAACCGGCGCCGGCCGAGGAGAGTCCCTGGGTCGTGGCTCTGTCCAGCCGTGAACGTTTCGGGGACACCCGCGCGGGCCAGTTCTGCGGCGGCGTGGTGGTGGCGCCGACGAAGGTGCTCACGGCCGCCCACTGCATGGGCCGGGACGTGCTCGGGGTGAAGCCCGAGGACGTGACGGATCTGCGGGTCATCGCGGGCCGGGAGCAGCTGACCGGGAAGAGCGGCAAGGAGGTCCGGGTCGCCGCCGTACGGATCGACCCGGCGTACGAGCCGACGACCCACGTCTCCGACCTCGCGGTCCTGACGCTGGCGCAGGCGCTGCCCGCGCGGTACGCCGTCCGACCGGCGGATCCCGGCACGGAGGCACTGGCTCCGGGCGCCCCGGCGAAGGTGTACGGCTGGGGCGACACCACCGGACAGGGCAAATACGCCTCCGCGCTCCGCTCCGCCCCTGTGACGGTCCTGGCGGACTCCGAGTGCGAACGGGCCTACCCGGGGGGCTCAGGGGGCCGCTACGCGGCCTCCACGATGCTCTGCGCCGGCGATCCCCAGGGCGGGCACGACGCCTGCCAGGGCGACAGCGGCGGGCCGCTGGTGGCCCGTGGGCGGCTCATCGGGCTGGTCTCGTGGGGGAGCGGCTGCGGGCGGGCCGGGAGTCCGGGGGTCTATACGCGGATCACCTCGGCGGTCGACGAGGTGGCCGCGGCCACCGGGGCCCGCCGCACGGGCTGAGAGCGCGCCAGGCGGGCGCACCGCACGCGGCAACGAGAACGGGCCGCCATCCCGGTTCTGCTGGGGTGGCGGCCCGTCGGCCGGTCCTGGATCGGCCCTTGGCTCGTCGTGGATGCGAGGTGTCAGTGTTCCTCTTCACCGGCGGCGGCCTGCACGGCCGTCAGTCGGTCGGTCTCATCCTGTATTTCCGCGGCGATCTTCTTGAGTTCCGGCTCGAACTTGCGTCCGTGGTGGGCGCAGAAGAGCAGTTCACCACCGCTGGTCAGGACGACGCGCAGATATGCCTGGGCGCCGCAGCGGTCGCAGCGGTCAGCGGCCGTCAGCGGGCTCGCGGGGGTCAGAACAGTAGTCACGTCGCCTCTTCTCTAGCTCGACGAGCTGTCGTACCAGGGTCAACATCCAACCAGGCCGAAAACGTTCCCGCTCGCGGCCTTTCCTCGAAACTTCTTCCCGAGGCGGCTGTCTGCTGCCGGTTGGCGGCGAATGAGCCGTATTGCTTCGCTTTACGGTTTCGCGTTGCTTGTCAGGGTCGATCCTCCCGGCTGGCTTGCCGGTCGTTCATGAGGACGTGCCCGGAGCCTAAATGGTTCATGCCTGGAAGGGAACGTGATGTGTGCTTCACTCCATCGAGCGATCGAACACTCATGCGAGCCTCGGTTAGCATGAGAATTCAATAGGGTGGCGCTACAACGGCTCTACCAGGCCTCTGTACCCTCTGAGCGGCGACCGATGCCGGGCCCTTACCCACTAGGGCCACATTTCAAATTCAGCGAGGAGCGAACCGCGTGACCGCCGAGACGTCCGTGCCGTCCAGTGCGCTGCTGACAGCAGACCGTGACGGTTCCAACTACACCGCGCGGCACCTGCTCGTCCTTGAGGGGCTCGAAGCGGTCCGGAAGCGGCCCGGCATGTACATCGGGTCGACCGACAGCCGCGGCCTGATGCACTGCCTCTGGGAGATCATCGACAACTCCGTCGACGAGGCCCTGGGCGGCTACTGCGACCGTATCGACGTCACTCTCCACGAGGACGGCTCCGTCGAGGTCAGGGACAACGGCCGGGGCATCCCCGTCGACGTCGAGCCCAAGACCGGCCTCTCCGGCATCGAGGTCGTGATGACCAAGCTGCACGCGGGCGGAAAGTTCGGCGGCGGCTCGTACGCGGCCTCCGGCGGTCTGCACGGCGTGGGCGCCTCCGTCGTCAACGCGCTGTCCGCCCGGCTGGACATCGAGGTCGACCGCAACAGCGCCACACACGCGATCAGCTTCCGCCGCGGTGTCCCCGGCATCTTCACGGAATCGGGCCCCGACGCCCCCTTCGATCCGGCGAACGGCCTGCTCAAGGGCAAGCGGGTGCCCAAGGCGCGCACCGGCACCCGGACCCGGTACTGGGCGGACCGGCAGATCTTCCTCAAGGACGCCAGGCTGTCGCTGGAGACCCTGCACCAGCGGGCCCGCCAGACGGCCTTCCTCGTCCCCGGCCTGACCATCGTCGTACGCGACGAGCGGGCGGCCGGCGAGAGCGAGGGCAACGGCACGATCGAGGAGACGTTCCGGTACGACGGCGGGATCAGCGAGTTCTGCGAGTACCTGGCGCAGGACAAGGCCGTCTGCGACGTGCTGCGACTGACCGGACTGGGCGTCTTCAAGGAGACCGTGCCCGTCCTGGACGACCGCGGTCACATGACGCCCACCGAGGTCACCCGCGAGCTGGGCGTCGACATCGCGCTGCGCTGGGGCACCGGGTACGACACCACGATGCGCTCCTACGTCAACATCATCGCCACCCCCAAGGGCGGCACGCACATGACGGGCTTCGAGCGGGCGGTGACCAAGACGGTCAACGAGGCGCTGCGTTCGGCGAAGCTCCTGCGCGTCGCCGAGGACGACGTCGTCAAGGACGACGCCCTGGAAGGTCTCACGGCCGTGGTGACGGTGCGTCTCGCCGAGCCGCAGTTCGAGGGCCAGACCAAGGAGATCCTGGGTACGTCGGCGGCCAACCGCATCGTCGCCAATGTCGTCTCCAAGGAGCTCAAGGAGTTCCTGACGTCGACCAAGCGCGACGCCAAGGCGCAGGCCCGCGCGGTGCTGGAGAAGGCCGTCGCCGCGGCCCGTACGCGCATCGCCGCCCGCCAGCACAAGGAGGCGCAGCGCAGGAAGACGGCGCTGGAGACCTCCTCGCTGCCGGCCAAGCTCGCCGACTGCCGCAGTGACGACGTCGAGCGCAGCGAGCTGTTCATCGTCGAGGGCGACTCGGCGCTCGGTACGGCCAAGCTCGCCCGGAACAGTGAGTTCCAGGCGCTGCTGCCGATCCGCGGCAAGATCCTCAACGTTCAGAAGTCGTCCGTCTCCGACATGCTGAAGAACGCCGAGTGCGGCGCGATCATCCAGGTCATAGGGGCCGGGTCGGGCCGGACGTTCGACATCGACGCCGCCCGCTACGGCAAGATCGTGCTGCTGGTCGACGCCGACGTCGACGGGGCCCACATCCGCTGTCTGCTGCTGACGCTGTTCCAGCGCTACATGCGCCCGATGGTGGAGGCGGGCCGCGTGTTCGCGGCGGTTCCGCCCCTGCACCGGGTGGAGCTGGTGCAGCCCAAGAAGGGCCAGGACAAGTACGTCTACACGTACTCGGACAACGAGCTGCGGCAGACGCTCCTGGAGTTCCAGCGCAAGAACGTGCGCTACAAGGACTCCATCCAGCGCTACAAGGGCCTCGGCGAGATGGACGCCGACCAGCTGGCCGAGACCACGATGGACCCGCGCCACCGCACGCTGCGGCGGATCAACATCGGCGATCTCGAATCCTCCGAGCAGGTCTTCGACCTGCTCATGGGCAACGAGGTCGCGCCGCGCAAGGAGTTCATCACCAGCTCGGCCGCGACGCTGGACCGCGCCAGGATCGACGTCTGAGCGAACGTGGCACACGGCGCCGGGC
>NZ_JBHUUW010000049.1:0-62156 GCF_042670825.1 Streptomyces sp. NPDC057137
GGCTGGAAAGCAGCCCGTCCGGCGCCTGAGGACACCGCGCCTAACGCCCGTTGAACGCGTCCTTCAGCCTTGAGAAAAGCCCCTGTTGACCCGGTTGAAACTGGCCGGTGGGCCGTTCCTCGCCCCTGAGCTTCGCCAGCTCTCGCAGCAACCGCTCCTGCTCCGGGTCGAGTTTCGACGGGGTCATGACCTCGACATGGACGATCAGGTCGCCCCGGCCGCCGCCCCGCAGATGCGTGATGCCGCGGCCGTGGAGCGGGATCGACTGGCCCGACTGGGTGCCGGGACGGACGTCGATGTCCTCGACGCCGTCCAGCGTCTCCAGCGGACACTGCGTGCCCAGAGAGGCCGCCGTCATCGGGATGGTCACCGTGCAGTGCAGATCGTCGCCGCGCCGCTGGAACACCGCGTGCGGCAGCTCGTGGATCTCGACGTACAGGTCACCCGCCGGACCACCACCGGGCCCGACCTCGCCCTCGCCGGAGAGCTGGATACGGGTGCCGTTGTCGACGCCCGCCGGGATCTTGACCGTGAGCGTGCGGCGCGACCGGATGCGGCCGTCGCCGGCGCACTCGGGGCAGGGGGTCGGCACGACCGTACCGAAGCCCTGGCACTGCGGGCACGGCCGCGACGTCATGACCTGGCCCAGGAAGGACCGCGTGACCTGCGAGACCTCGCCGCGACCGCGGCACATGTCGCAGGTCTGCGCGGAGGTGCCGGGTGCGGCGCCCTCGCCCGAGCAGGTCGTACAGACGACCGCCGTGTCGACCTGGATGTCCTTGGTGGTGCCGAAGGCCGCCTCGTTGAGGTCGATCTCCAGCCGGATCATCGCGTCCTGGCCGCGCCGCGTGCGCGACCTCGGGCCACGCTGCTGCGACGTCCCGAAGAACGCGTCCATGATGTCGGAGAAGTTGCCGAAGCCACCGGCCCCGAAGCCGCCCGCGCCACCGCCCGCCTGTGAGAGCGGGTCGCCGCCGAGGTCGTAGACCTGCTTCTTCTGCGGGTCCGACAACACCTCGTACGCGGCGTTGATCTCCTTGAAGCGCTCCTGCGTCTTGGGATCGGGATTGACATCCGGGTGCAGCTCGCGGGCGAGCCTGCGGAATGCCTTCTTGATCTCGTCCTGTGATGCGTCGCGGCGTACGCCGAGTACGGCGTAGTAGTCCGTGGCCACTTACGACTCCGCCAGGATCTGTCCGACGTAACGTGCCACTGCGCGTACCGCTCCCATCGTTCCGGGGTAGTCCATGCGGGTCGGTCCGACCACGCCGAGTTTGGCGACTGCCTCGTCGCCCGAACCGTAGCCGACCGCGACGACGGACGTGGAGTTGAGGCCCTCGTGGGCGTTCTCGTGCCCGATTCGTACGGTCATGCCCGAGTCCTCGGCCTCGCCGAGCAGCCTGAGGAGCACGACCTGCTCCTCAAGTGCCTCCAGCACCGGCCGGATCGTCAGGGGGAAGTCGTGCCCGAAGCGCGTCAGATTGGCGGTGCCGCCGATCATCAGCCGCTCCTCGGTCTCCTCGACCAGTGTCTCCAGCAGCGTCGCGAGGACCGTGGACACCGTCCCCCGGTCCTCCATGTCGAAGGATTCGGGCAACTCCTGCACCAGCAGCGGCACATCGGAGAACCTGCGCCCCACGACCCGGGCGTTGAGCCGGGCCCGCAGATCCGCCAGCGATGTGTCGCCGAACGGCACCGGACAGTCGATCATGCGCTGCTCGACCCGGCCGGTGTCGGTGATCAGCACAAGCATCAGCCGCGCGGGGGCCAGCGAGAGCAGTTCCACATGCCGCACCGTCGAGCGGGTCAGCGAGGGGTACTGCACGACCGCGACCTGCCGGGTCAGCTGCGCGAGCAGCCGCACCGTACGGCCCACCACGTCGTCCAGGTCGACGGCGCTGTCGAGAAAGTTCTGGATGGCCCTGCGCTCCGGCGCCGACAGGGGCTTGACGCCCGCCAGCCGGTCGACGAAGAGCCGATAGCCCTTGTCCGTCGGAATGCGCCCCGCACTCGTGTGGGGCTGGGCGATGAAGCCCTCGTCCTCCAGGACCGCCATGTCGTTACGGACGGTGGCCGGGGAGACACCGAGCTTGTGCCGCTCGGTCAACGCCTTGGAGCCGACGGGCTCCTCGGTGCCGACATAGTCCTGGACGATGGCGCGCAACACCTCAAGCCTGCGTTCGCTCAGCATCGCGCACACCTCCAGCTCTGGGTCCTCGGATCCGGCCTGGCACTCGATGCGTAGGAGTGCCAGCATTCCCCGGCCCAGTGTACGGCCGTGAGGTACGCCCCTAGCAAGGCCGACCGGTCACGCTACCGCGCGGCACCGCCCGCCCCACCGATAGCGTCGCCGTATGAACGTCCGTTGGGAAGAGCACGGCTGGGAACGGATCGCACCGGGAGTCGGCAGACGGAGACTGCCTGGCTGGGATGCGACGGTCGGCCTCGTGGTCGGCGAGGACGCCGTCCTTCTGTACGACACGGGCTCGACGCTCCGTGAGGGCGCGGAGATCCGCGCGCAGGCGCAGGCGCTGTGCGGCGGGCGGCGCGTCACGCACATCGCGCTCAGCCACGCCCACTTCGACCATGTCCTGGGCACGGCGGCGTTCTCGGGCACCCAGGTCTACGGCGCGGTGGGCCTGGCGGAGCTGCTGCTCCACGACCGCGAGAGCCTGCGCGCCTCGGCCGTACGGCACGGGGTGTCCGCCTCCGACGCCGCCTCCGCGGTGGACGCGCTGGTCGTGCCGCACCACCCGGTGTCGGGCGAGTGGACGCTCGACCTCGGCGGGCGACAGGTACTTCTCGCCAATGTCGGCCCGGGGCACACCGGGCACGATCTGGCGCTGCTCGTCCCCGGCGACCGGGAGGTCGTCTTCTGCGGCGACCTGGTCGAGGAGTCGGGCGAGCCGCAGGCCGGCGACGACGCGATCCCGGCCCGCTGGCCGGCCGCGCTGGACCGGCTGCTGACGCTGGGCGGGGAGGACGCGGTGTACGTTCCCGGCCATGGCGCGGCCGTCGACGCGGCGTTCGTACGGGCGCAGCGGGGCGCGCTGGCCGCGCGTTTCGGCACGACGTAGCCCCCCTCGTGGCGCGGGCCCCGTTATCGTCTGCGGATGCGCAGTTACAGCCCCGATCTGACCCCGCCCTGGAAGCGTTCGAAGCCGGTGCCCGAGGTGCCCGCCGAACCGGATCTGGTGGTCGAGGAGGTGTCGACAGGCTTCTGCGGCGCGGTGATCCGCTGCGAGAAGACGGCCGAGGGCCCGACGGTCACCCTGGAGGACCGCTTCGGCAAGCACCGGGTGTTCCCGCTGGTGGAGCGGGGGTTCATGCTCGAGGGCCGGGTGGTCACCCTGGTCCGGCCCGCCGCCGCCGGCCCGGTCCGGCCGGCCCGTACGGCCTCCGGCTCGGTGGCCGTCCCGGGCGCGCGGGCGCGGGTGGCCCGTGCGGGGCGTATCTACGTCGAGGGGCGGCACGACGCGGAACTGGTCGAACGGGTCTGGGGCGACGACCTCCGGATCGAGGGCGTGGTCGTGGAGTACCTGGAGGGCATCGACGACCTCCCGGCGATCGTCGCGGATTTCGCCCCGGCACCGGACGCGCGCCTCGGCGTGCTGGTCGACCACCTGGTGCGCGGCTCCAAGGAGTCCCGCCTGGCCGAGCAGGTGACCGGGGACGACGTCCTGATCGTGGGCCACCCGTACATCGACGTCTGGGAAGCGGTGAAGCCGTCGTCGGTGGGCATCCCGGCGTGGCCGACGGTCCCGCGCGGCCAGGACTGGAAGACGGGGGTGTGCCGGGCTCTGGGCTGGCCGGAAAACACCGGTGCGGCGTGGCAGCGGATCCTGTCCTCGGTGCGGTCCTATCGGGACCTGGAGCCGGCGTTGCTGGGGCGGGTGGAGGAGCTGATCGACTTCGTGACGGAGCCGACGTCTGGCTGACCGGGTTGGTCTTGTGCCGGGTCCGCCCGGCGGCCGGGTTCGTCCTCAAGCGCCGGACGGGCTGGGTGAGTTGCGGTGGTCGGCTGACGGTCGGGGTTCGGGCCCTCCGGAGGGATATGTCCGGACGGCATGATTTACGGCGCGTGCAGGGCTCGTTGGACCCGAGGGAACCGGGCTTCTCACGCGCCACAAATCAGCCTGAGTGTCCGGACACACCCCTCCTGCGGCCCCGCCCCCCTCACGCCGGCACCGCGGGCTGTTCGAACCCCACTCCCGCCCGCGGGTTGGAAGGGGGACGCGCAGGGGTCGTGGTCGGACACTCAGGCTGACTTGTGCCGCGTGGACAAGGAGGTCTCCTCGGGTCCAACGAGCCGTGCACGCGGCGTAAGTCATGCCGTCCGGCCATGACCCCGGAGCGGCACCCGGCCACCACCGCAACCCACCCAGCGCGCCGCAGGCGCACCGCACCCGGCCACCACCGCAACCACCCAGCCCGTCCGGCGCTTGAGGACAACGACCACCGGGCGGACCCGGCAAACGAAACCCTCAGTCCACCAGATCCCGCACCACCGCGTCCGCCAGCAACCGCCCCCGCAGCGTCAGCACCGCCCGCCCCGCCTCGTACGGACCCGCCTCCAGCAGCCCGTCGGCCAAGGCCCTGCGAGACGCGTCCAGCCCCGCCGGCCGCAGCAGGGACAGTTCCACGCCCTCCGACAGCCGCAGCTCCAGCAGGATGCGCTCCACGCGCCGGTCCTCCGCCGTGAGGAGTTCCCGGCCCGCGCCCGGCGAGCGGCCCTCCGCCAGCGCCGCCGCGTACGCGCCGGGGTGCTTCACGTTCCACCACCGGACCCCGCCCACGTGGCTGTGGGCGCCCGGCCCCGCGCCCCACCAGTCCGCGCCGCGCCAGTACAGCTCGTTGTGCAGGCAACGACCGGCCGGTGTGGTGGCCCAGTTGGAGACCTCGTACCAGGAGAACCCCGCCGCGGCCAGCGTCTCGTCCGCGATCAGATAGCGGTCGGCGTGCTCGTCGTCGTCGGTCATGGGGACCTCGCCCCGCCGGATGCGGCGGGCCAGCCCCGTGCCCTCCTCGACGATCAGCGCGTACGCCGACACGTGGTCGGGCCCCGCGCCCACCGCCGCCGCCAGGGACGCGCGCCAGTCGTCGTCGCTCTCGCCGGGCGTGCCGTAGATCAGGTCGAGGTTCACATGGTCGAACCCGGCCGCGCGGGCCTCCGCGACGCACTCCTCGGGCCGCCCGGGCGTGTGCGTGCGGTCGAGCACCTGAAGGACGTGCTGCTTCGCGCTCTGCATGCCGAAGGAGATCCGGTTGAAGCCGCCCGCGCGCAGCTCCGCAAGGTACGCCGGGTCGACGGACTCCGGATTCGCCTCGGTGGTGATCTCGGCGTCGTCGGCGAGGCCGAACTCGTCGCGTACGGCGCCCAGCATCCGTACGAGGTCGGCCGCGGCCAGCAGCGTGGGCGTACCGCCGCCGACGAAGACCGTGCGGACGGGCCGGGTGTCGTCGCCGAGGACCTTGCGGGCGAGCCGGACCTCGTCGGTCAGGGTGTCGGCGTAGTTGTCGCGGGAGGCCAGCACGCCGCCCGAGCCGCGCAGCTCCGTCGCGGTGTAGGTGTTGAAGTCGCAGTAGCCGCAGCGGGTGGCGCAGTACGGCACGTGCAGGTAGAAGCCGAGCGGCCGGTCCGCCGCGCCCTCCAGGGCGTGCGGGGGCAGCGCACCGGACTCGGGCATGGGGTCACCGTCGGGCAGAGCGGAAGGCATGCCCCCAGTGTCCCGCACCGGAGAGGTGGGCCGACCCGGGGCCGGAGACGCCTACTCCGCGCGCAGCACCAGCATCGCCAGGTCGTCCGACGGCGGGCTCGGGTCGAAGTCGTGGACGGCCCGTCTGATCCGCTCGGCGACGCCCTGCGCGTTCAGGCCCGTGCAGCCCGCCAGGATCGCGCTGAGGCCGTCGTCGTCGTCCAGGAGCAGCCGCCCGGAGCGGCGCTCGGTGATGCCGTCGGTGACGCACAGGAGCGTGTCGCCCGACGCCAGGTCGAAGCTCAGGCTCTCGTACGCGACGTTCTCGTCGACCCCGAGGAGGAGCTGCGGCTCGGCCGCCACCCGTACCGTCCCGTCGGGCCGCAGCAGCAGCGGCAGCGGGTGGCCCGCGCTCGCGAGGGTGCAGCGGGCGCCGCCCGAGGTGCCGGGGAGCGGTGCCAGCTCGCCGTAGAGGAGGGACAGGAAGCGCGACTGGCCGCCGTCGGCGAGTCCGCCGCCCCGGCCGTCGTCGAGGCTCTTGCCGATGTCGCGGATGTCACCGAGCGGGCCGAGGTCGCTGAGGCCGGGGAGCCCGCTCTCGCCGCCCGACAGGTCCTGCCCGCCGGCGACGGCGACCATCAGCGCGGCGGCCTCGGCGGCCTCCATCGCGTCGTCGAGCAGTAGCCGGTTGAGGCGGTCGAGCACCTCGCCGACGCCGTACCCCTCGCGGGCGAGGAGCCGCAGCCAGGGCCGGGCGAGGCCGGTGACGACGGCGGCCTCGGGGCCGCTGCCCTGGACGTCGCCGAGCATGAAGCACCAGCGGCCGCCGGGCGGCGCGGGGAAGACGTCGTAGAAGTCGCCGCCGACCACGCCGTCGTCGGCGGGCTCGTACACGAGGTGGCTCTCGACGCCCGGGATCCTGGCCACCTGGCTGGGCAGCAGGCTGCGTTGCAGGACGCGGCTGATGGTGGCCTGCCGGGTGTAGCGGCGGGCGGCGCCGATCGCGAGGGCGACGCGGCGGGCGAAGTCCTCGATGAGCGCGGTCACTTCGTCGGGCATCCGGGCGAGCCTGCGCCGGCCGAGGACGAGTGTGCCGAGGGGGCGGCCGTTGGCGACGAGCCGGCAGGCGACGGCCGCGCCGTCGTGCGCGCCGGTCTGGCCCGCGCCGGGCCAGGGGACGGGGACGGGCACGTTACGGCCGCCGGTGCCGGTGCCGGTGCCGTCCTGCCCGCGCTGGGTGTCGAGCAGCCGTGGCGGCTCCTTCTCCAGGAGGGCGCGCAGCAGCTCGATGCGGGACTCGTCGGCGTGCCAGACGCGGGCGAGCCGAGGGGCGCCCGTACGGCCGTGGCCTTCCTCGCCGTCGAGCCAGATCGCGCACCAGTCGGCGAGGCGGGGCACGAGCAGTTGTCCGGCGAGGGCGGCGACGAGGTCCTCGTCGAGCTGTCCGGCCAGCAGGTCGGAGGCTTCGGCGAGGAAGGAGAGGGCGCCCCGGCTGATCCAGTCCGGGTCCTCGCGCGGCATTCCGCGCGGCGCGGGGGCGATGATCTCGGCGGCGCGCAGCCCGCGGCGCAGGGCGGGTTCGCCGAGGACTCCGTTGACCCCCGCGGCCCCGTCGGCGCCGGTGCCCGCCGCGACCTCGGCGATCGGTCCGTCGAGCGGGAGGCGGGCCCAGACGGTCTTGAGGCCGGTGCGGTAGGTGATGCCCCAGCGTTCCGCGAGGGCGGCGATGAGCTGGAGGCCCCGGCCGTAGTCGGGGGAGCCGCCACCCGCCGGCTCGTGGGCGTCGCTGCGTACGGAGCGGGCGGGGTGGTGGTCGGACACCTCGATGACGAGCGCGGCGGGCTCCTGCTCGGCGGCCGTGTCCGGCCCGGGAAGGGCGGCGGACGGGTCGTCGGGGCCGGGCGGCCCGCCGGGTCCCTCCGGCTCGCTCGGGGCCGCTTCGAGGCGGCAGAGCAGTTCGACGTTGGTGCCCGCGTGCACGACGGCGTTGGTGACCAGTTCGTCGACGATCAGCACCGCGTCGTCGGCCAGCCCGTCGGAGCTGTGCCGGCCCGGCGGGCACGCCTCGTCCCCCTGGCAGAGGGCGCAGGTGGTGAGCAGCCCGAGGCTGGTCCACTCGGCGAGCGCCGCGCGCACGAACCGGCGCGCGGCGGACGGGGCGAGCGGGTTCCCCGGCAGGCTGGTGCGTGCCGTGCGTCGCTCGTCGTTGCGGAACGTCCGGCTCCGCGCCGGAGCCGGCACTTCCGGATCGTTCGGGTTCCGACGGTCCCCTATAGGCCCCACGTGCGGCTCCTGGTTGTTTCTTTCGTTGCGCCGCTTACGACCCCGACAGAGTGACAGACTGAGCGTGCCCATAAGCGTCGAGTCATCGAAATGGGCGAAGAAGTGGGCGAAGAACGGAGCTCAGAGGCCACTTCCCGGCCGCCGCACCCCCAACACACTACGCACCCGGATCCCCCCAACCCGGCCATCACCTACTCGGACGCCACCGACGATGAGCACCCAGATACCCACCGACCCACCCGCTGACACCCCGGTTGCCGACCGCGCGGGAATCCTTCTCGTCGATGACATGGAGGACAATCTTCTCGCGCTCGAAGCCGTGCTGGCATCGCTCGACGTCCCGCTGGTGCGGGCCCGTTCGGGCGAGGAGGCGATGCGGGCACTGCGCCGTGAGCGGTTCGCGCTGGTCCTGCTGGACGTACGGATGCCCGGCATGGACGGCTTCGACACCGCCGCCGGCATCAAGCGTCTGGATCAGGCGAAGGACGTCCCGATCATTTTTCTGACCGGTAACGATCCCGGCAGCGGATTCACCTTCCGCGGCTACGCGACGGGGGCCGCCGATTTCATCCCGAAGCCGTTCGACCCGTGGGTGCTGCGCGCCAAGGTGACGGTCTTCCTCGAACTGCACCGCAAGAACGAGCAGTTGGCGGCCCTGCTCGCCCGGGACCACGCCCAGCTCGCCGAGATGGGCGAACGGCTCTCCGCGATCGGGTCCATGCTCGGCGACAGCGAAGACGGCCGTGAGAGCGACGGCGACACCTTGCGCGGCCCCGGCGAGATGGCGTCGCTCCGCGCCCATGTGGCCGGGCTCGACAACATACTGCGGGAATTACGACGCGGACGGAGCCCGCAGCCGTAGTTCCCGGCCGCCGGCCCCGCCCGCGTAACTCCTCCACGACGCGTACGCGCGTCTACGCCTCCCGCGACCCCGCGTACATCTCGTCGAGCAGGTGCTTGTACTCCCGCTCCACGACCGGCCGCTTGAGTTTCAGACTCGGCGTCAGCTCACCGTGCTCGATGTCCAGGTCGCGCGGCAGCAGCCGGAACTTCCTGATCGTCTGCCAGCGCTGCAGGCCCTCGTTGAGTTCCTTCACATAGCCGTCGATCAGCTCCTGCGTCTTCGGCGACGCCACGATGTCGGCGTACGACTTGCCGTCCATGCCGTTCTCCGATGCCCAGCCGAGCAGGGCCGCCTCGTCCAGCGAGATGAGCGCGGTGCAGAAGTTCCGGTCGGCGCCGTGCACCAGGATGTTGGAGACGTACGGGCACACGGCCTTGAACTGGCCCTCGACCTCGGCCGGTGCGATGTACTTGCCGCCGGACGTCTTGATCAGGTCCTTCTTGCGGTCCGTGATCCGCAGATAGCCGTCGACCGACAGCTCGCCGATGTCGCCGGTGTGGAACCAGCCGTCGGATTCGAGGACTTCGGCGGTCTTCTCGGGCAGCCCGTGGTAGCCGGCCATGATGCCGGGGCCGCGCAGCATGATCTCGCCGTCGTCGGCGATCCGGACCTCAAGGCCGGGCAGCGGCTTGCCGACGGTGCCGGTGCGGTACGCCTCGCCCGGGTTGACGAAGCTGGCGGCGCTGGACTCGGTGAGTCCGTAGCCCTCCAGGATGTGGATTCCGGCGCCGGCGAAGAAGAAGCCGATCTCGGGCGCGAGCGCGGCGGATCCGGAGACCGCGGCGCGCAGCCGGCCGCCGAACGCAGCGCGGAGCTTGGCGTAGACGAGCTTGTCGGCGACGGTGTGCTTGGCGCTGAGGGCGAAGGGCACCGAACCGGTGCCGGTGTGGCGGAAGTTGTCCTGGCTGACCTTGGCGTACTCACGCGCGACGCCCGCCGCCCACTGGAAGATCTTGTACTTCGCGGGCCCGCCCGCGCGGGCCTTGGCCGCGACCCCGTTGTAGACCTTCTCGAAGATTCGGGGCACCGCCGCCATGTAGGTCGGGCGCACCACCGGCAGATTCTCGATGATCTTGTCGACGCGGCCGTCGACTGCGGTGACATGGCCGACCTCGATCTGGCCGGAGGTCAGCACCTTGCCGAAGACGTGCGCCAGGGGCAGCCAGAGGTACTGGACGTCGTCCTTGTTGATGAGCCCGGTGCCCGCGGTGGCCTTCGCCATGTACGACCAGTTGTCGTGCGGCAGGCGTACGCCCTTGGGACGGCCGGTGGTGCCCGAGGTGTAGATGAGGGTCGCGAGCTGGTCGGCCTTGATGGCGGCGACCCGCTCCTTGACGGCCTCGGGGTGCTCCTCCAGGTACTTCGTCCCGCGCTCCTCCAGCTCCGCGAGGGAGATCACCCAGCCCTCCGGGTCGCCCTCGGCGGGCTTCGCGTCCGCCGCCTCGATCACCACGACGTGGGCGAGGTTCGGCAGGTCGGCCCGGCGCTCGCGCGCCTTGGCGAGCTGTTCGGCGTCCTCGGCGATCAGGATCCGGCTCTCGGAGTCGGCGAGGATGTACGCGCACTCCTCGGCGTTCGTCGAGGGGTAGACGGTCGTGGTCGCGGCGCCCGCGCACATCACACCGAGGTCGGCGAGGATCCACTCGACCCGGGTGGCGGCGGCGAGCGCGACGCGCTCCTCGGGCCGTACACCCAGCGCGACCAGGCCGGCGGCCACCGCGTACACGCGTACCGCGGCCTGGCCCCAGCTCAGGGACTTCCAGTCGTCGGGGCCCTGACCCGAGGCGGGCGGCACGGGATAGCGGTACGCCTCCGCGTCCGGCGTGGCCGCCACGCGCTCAATGAAGAGGGTCGCCACCGACGGCGGCCGGTTCTCGATCAAGGTCTTTGTGTCGCTCACGACGTCCTCCGGGCCCCGCAAAGCTTGCGCGACTGGTTTGTTGTTTAACTGGTGAGTAACCATCGAGCAGTGATCAGAGTAGAGCGCACCCGCCCGGTGCGTAAGGGGACGCGGGCAGCCGCTTCATAACGAACCGGACCCGTGAACGGCGGTCGGGTCCGCGCGCCTGTGCGCACGGACCCGACCGTTCCTACTCGCGAGTCACTTGCCCGCTACTTCTCTTCGTCACTTGGCTGTGTCGCTTCGCCGGTCACTTCTTCTCGCGGCTTCTTCCCGCTACTTCTTCTTGCTCGACGATTCGTCGCTGGAGAGCACCGCGATGAACGCCTCCTGCGGCACCTCCACGCTGCCGACCATCTTCATCCGCTTCTTGCCCTCCTTCTGCTTCTCCAGCAGCTTGCGCTTCCGGGAGATGTCACCGCCGTAGCACTTGGCGAGAACGTCCTTACGGATGGCGCGGATCGTCTCGCGGGCGATGACCCGGGAGCCGATGGCCGCCTGGATGGGGATCTCGAAGGCCTGGCGCTGGATGAGTTCCCTGAGCTTGGCGACGAGCCGTACGCCGTACGCGTACGCCTGGTCCCGGTGCGTGATGGCGGAGAAGGCGTCGACCTTGTCGCCGTGCAGCAGGATGTCGACCTTGACGAGGTTGGCGGTCTGCTCACCGGTGGGCTCGTAGTCCAGCGACGCGTAGCCGCGGGTCTTGGACTTCAGCTGGTCGAAGAAGTCGAAGACGATCTCGGCGAGCGGCAGGGTGTAGCGGATCTCGACCCGGTCGGCGGAGAGGTAGTCCATGCCGAGGAGCGTGCCCCGGCGGGTCTGGCACAGCTCCATGATCGCGCCGATGAACTCGCTGGGCGCGAGGATCGTGGCCCGCACGACCGGCTCGTGCACCGAGTCGATCTTCCCCTCGGGGAACTCGCTCGGGTTGGTGACGATGTGCTCCTTGCCGTCCTCCATCTCCACCCGGTAGACCACGTTGGGCGCGGTCGCGATCAGGTCGAGGTTGAACTCGCGCTCCAGCCGCTCCCGGATCACATCGAGGTGCAGCAGCCCGAGGAAGCCGACGCGGAAACCGAAGCCGAGAGCCGCGGAGGTCTCCGGCTCGTAGACCAGGGCCGCGTCGTTGAGCTGGAGCTTGTCGAGGGCGTCACGCAGCTCGGGGTAGTCCGAGCCGTCCAGCGGATAGAGGCCGGAGAACACCATCGGCTTGGGGTCCTTGTAGCCGCCCAGCGCCTCGGTCGCGCCCTTGTGGAGGGACGTGATCGTGTCACCGACCTTGGACTGCCGGACGTCCTTCACACCGGTGATGATGTAGCCGACCTCGCCGACCCCGAGACCGTCGGCCGGGGTCATCTCGGGCGAGGAGACGCCGATCTCCAGCAGCTCGTGGGTGGCGCCGGTGGACATCATCCGGATGCGCTCGCGCTTGTTGAGCTGGCCGTCGATGACACGGACGTAGGTGACGACGCCCCGGTAGGAGTCGTACACCGAGTCGAAGATCATCGCGCGCGCCGGGGCATCGGCGTCGCCGACCGGCGGGGGCACGTCCTTGACGACCCGGTCGAGCAGGACGTCGACGCCGACGCCGGTCTTCGCGGAGACCTTGAGGACGTCCTCGGGCTGGCAGCCGATCAGGTTCGCCAGCTCCTCGGAGAACTTCTCGGGCTGCGCGGCCGGCAGGTCGATCTTGTTGAGCACCGGGACGATGGTGAGGTCGTTCTCCATCGCCAGATAGAGGTTGGCGAGGGTCTGGGCCTCGATGCCCTGCGCGGCGTCCACCAGCAGGACCGTGCCCTCGCAGGCGGCGAGCGAGCGGGACACCTCGTAGGTGAAGTCCACGTGGCCCGGGGTGTCGATCATGTTCAGGACATGGGTGGTGCCCTGGTCAGGACCCTCGTTGGGGGCCCACGGCAGCCGGACCGCCTGGGACTTGATCGTGATGCCGCGCTCGCGCTCGATGTCCATCCGGTCGAGATACTGAGCGCGCATCTGCCGCACATCGACCACTCCGGTCAACTGGAGCATCCGGTCGGCGAGCGTCGACTTGCCGTGGTCGATGTGCGCGATGATGCAGAAATTGCGGAGCAGCGCCGGGTCCGTACGGCTCGGCTCGGGCACGTGGGTAGGGGTCGCGGGCACGCAGGGTCCTGATTCTTGAGACGCGCGGCGTCTCGTCTCGGGTCACATCGGATCGATACGTAGGCTCCATCGTCCCACGGGTACGGGGCTGCGCCCGGTTTGGGCCGGTCGGACGCCGGCTGGTAGCGTGGGCAGCTGTGTCTGCTGCCGTCTCGGCGCGGACGCTCATTCAAAGATCATCGAACCTGAAAAGGCATTTCGTGGCGAACATCAAGTCCCAGATCAAGCGGAACAAGACCAACGAGAAGGCGCGCCTGCGCAACAAGGCCGTCAAGTCGTCGCTCAAGACCGCGATCCGCAAGGCCCGCGAGGCTGTCGTCGCCGGTGACGTCGAGAAGGCCAATGTGGCCGTCCGTGAGGCGTCGCGCAAGCTCGACAAGGCCGCCTCGAAGGGTGTCATCCACAAGAACGCCGCCGCCAACAAGAAGTCGGCGCTGGCGTCCAAGGTTGCCGCCCTGCAGGGCTGAGCGGATTCTCGCTCGCTCTTGTTCCACCTTGATCGACTTTTGATTCCAACCGCCGGAACGGACTCAGCGGGCCCTCTCTACCGCTCCTGACCGGTGTTTTCACGGATCCGCACACGACTGCGTTCGCCACGCGGGTGCGGGTCCAAACCAGGTTTGACGACGAAGGCCCCGGTACACGGCGTACCGGGGCCTTCGTGTTGTCCGGTGGGTGTTCAGCGTCCGGCGCGGGCCGCCTGCGCGATCGTGACGACCGCCTTCTCCAGCGCGTACTCGGGGTCCGCGCCACCGCCCTTGACGCCTTCGTCGGCCGCCGCGACCGCGCGCAGCGCCGTCGCCACCCCGTCCGGGGTCCAGCCCCGCAGCTGCTGACGCACCTTGTCGATCTTCCACGGCGGCATGCCCAGCTCACGGGCGAGGTCGGCGGGCCGGCCGCCCCGTGCCGACGACAGCTTGCCGATGGCGCGCACGCCCTGGGCGAGGGCGCTGGTGATCAGTACGGGCGGGACACCGGTCGACAGCGACCAGCGCAGCGCTTCGAGCGCGTCGGCCGCGCGGCCCTCGACGGCCCGGTCGGCGACGGTGAAGCTGGAGGCCTCGGCGCGGCCCGTGTAGTAGCGGGCGACGACGGCGTCGTCGATCGCGCCCTCGACGTCGGCGGCGAGCTGGGACACCGCGCTCGCCAGCTCCCGCAGATCGCTGCCGATCGAGTCGACGAGCGCCTGGCAGGCCTCGGGCGTGGCGGAGCGGCCCAGCGCGCGGAACTCCGACCGTACGAAGTTGAGCCGCTCGGCCGGCTTGGTCGTCTTCGCGCAGACGACCTCCCGGGCTCCGGCCTTGCGGGCGGCGTCCAGCAGGGCCTTGCCCTTGGGTCCGCCCGCGTGCAGCAGCACGAGCGTGATCTCCTCGGCCGGCGCGTCGAGATACGCCTTGACGTCCTTGATCGTGTCGGCGGCGAGGTCGTGCGCGTTCCGTACGACGACGACCTTGCGCTCGGCGAAGAGCGACGGGCTCGTCAGCTCGGCGAGGGTGCCCGGGTGGAGCTGGTCGGAGGCGAGGTCGCGCACGTCGGTGTCCGGGTCGGAGGCGCGGGCCGCCGCCACGACCTGCTGGACGGCGCGGTCCAGCAGCAGGTCCTCCTGGCCCACGGCGAGCGTGAGCGGGGCGAGCGGATCGTCGGGGGAAGTCTTCCTGGTGGCCATCGCGGTCCAGCATCGCACGCCCCACCGACACCGCCCCGCGGGCCGTCGGCGTACGGGAGAATGGGCGGGTGAGCGATGTGCGACATGTACTGGTGCTGCCCGACCGCGACGCCGCCGAGGAGGTGGCGGGTGAACTCGCGGACCGCTTCGGGGTGATGGAGGAGCCCCAGCTCGTCCGGGACGCCCTGGCCGGCGAGGACGACGCCGAGGACGCGCAGTGGCTGGTCGTGATCGAGGACGCGCGGGCGCGCCTCGACCCCACGGCGCTGGACGCCTTCGCAGCGGAGTACGAGGGGTGGCTCGAAGCCCCGCCGGAGTCGGACTAGGGGGCGGGCGGGGCGCTACTTCGCGGACACGCCCTAGGACTTGCGGACGATCTGGATGTCCAGGTCGATGGAGATGCTGGAGCCGACGACGGCGATGCCGCGGGCGAGCATCGTCTGCCAGGTGAGGGTGAAGTCCTCGCGGTGCAGCTCGGTCGTGGCGCGGCAGGCCGCGCGGGTCTCGCCCTCCATGCCGCTGCCGATGCCCAGGTAACGGGTGTCCAGGGTGACCGTACGGCTCACGCCGTGCAGGGTCAGCGCACCGGTCACGCCCCAGTGGCCGCCGCCGCGGTGGACGAAGCGCTCGCTGTAGAACTCCAGCGTCGGGTGGTTCACCACGTCGAGGAAGTCCGCCGAGCGCAGATGGTCGTCGCGCATCCGCACGTTGGTGTCGATGGACGACGCGTCGATGATCACGTGCATCGCGGACCGGTCCATGCGCTCGGCTATCCGCACGGCGCCGGCGAAGGTGTTGAACCGGCCGTGGATCCGCGCCAGTCCGATATGGCGCGCGGTGAAGCCGATCTGGGAGTGCATGGGCTCGATCTCCCACTCGCCCGGCTCGGGGAGCGGCGGGGGCGTCGCGATCTGGAGGGTCACGTCGCCGAGGCCCGCGTGCGCGCTCTCCGCCACCGTGGCGTTGCGGTGGAACGGGGTGAGGCCGTCGGCCGTGACCGCGAGCCGGTACTCACCCGCCGGGACGGTCGCCACGACCGAGCCGAACGGATCGGTCTCCCCGGCGACGACCTTCCGCCCCGAGCTGTCGCTGAGGACGAACTCGGCCCGCCGGACGGGTTCACCGCCGGGATCGAGAACGCGGCAGCTCAGTACGCCCGCCGTGGGCGGCACCCTCACGCCCGCGAGCGGACCGGCCTGCGCGGTACCGGCCGCGCGCCCGCCGAACCAACGTGTGAACATCCTGCACACCCCCGTGCTGTTCGGGACTCGGGGCCCGCACCCGGCATCACTTCGTTGCCGAATACACGGACCTTCGACGAATAGGCATTCGATCACTCTTGTGCCGTTCAGGGCAAACACGAGTGCTCGGAGGTGGTTTGACCATTCCCCTACCCGCAAGTACCGGACGTCCAGCTAAGTCCCTCCCTCTTCCGGTTGGTCATGACCCGGGGCACCTGGTCCAGGTCGAGACCGAAGTGCTCCCGGTAGGCGGCCAGGATCTCGGTGTCCTCGACCAGCTCCCGCTCGTGCCGCTCGCCGTCCACGGTGGTGACGAGCCTGCGGCCGCTGAGCGTGATGCGGCCGTCGTGGGTGTTGCGGGAACAGACCAGCGACCGGGTGAAATGCGAGTCGGGCGAGGTCCGGTGGTACCAGGCCCCGGCGGTGAAGTCGGCCAGCGCGCGCGGCCGTTGGTCGATGCGGTACTGGCGCTTGCCGTCCCGCACGACGTCGATGTCGCCCTCCGGCGCCTCCACGATCCGGAACGTACCGGCGGGGTCCTCCTGGTCGCCGCGCTCGTCGAAGGCCAGCGGGTGGGTGCTGTGACTCCCGAAGCCGACATCGGCGAGCCACCGCTCCACGCCGCGTCCCGTCCCGGTGCCGGTCCCGGTCTCGGTCTCGGTCTCGACGAGCAGCGTCATGTGGTCGTACGGGATCCCCAGCCCGCCGTCCGCCGTGAACACCCGGGCCTGAAGGAGCGTCACCCGGAAGCCGAGTTCCCGCAGCAGCACCGCGAAGGCGCCGTTGAGTTCGTAGCAGAAACCTCCCCTCCTCCTGTCCACGACCTTCGCGACCAGCGCCCCCTCTTCGAGGACGATCTCCTCCGTCAGGTGCACGGAGAGATTCTCGAACGGCACGGTCCGCAGGTGCCGTACCTGAAGATCCCGCAGTGCCATGGCGTCCGGTACGACGGGCCGGTCGGCCCCGATCCGGTGCAGATAGTCGGAGATGGTCCGAGACGTGTCCATGCGCCCAGTCTGGCCCGGCCCCCTCCTTCCCACCATGCGTCGTTCGTCCTGGTCCGGAGGGCGGGCGGCCCTGTCCGGCTCCGCGCGCCGGCCGCCCGGCCCCCCCCTCACGCGGGCCCGCGCGGCACGGCCCGCAGCCCCGCCCCCGCGCCCGTCACCGCGACGGCGCCGTCCGTGTCGGTACGCAGCACCACCGCTCCCCCGGCCCGCAGCGCGCCAACCGTGCGCGGCGAGGGATGGCCGTACGGGTTGTCCCTGCCGCAGGAGATCAGGGCCAGCCGGGGCCGCACCGCCCGCAGCAGTCCGGGATCCTGGAAGGCCGAACCGTGGTGCGCGACCTTCAGCACATCCACCGGTGCCAGCGCCGGATGGTCCCTGGACAGGCCCTGCTGGGCGGGCGGTTCGAGATCGCCGAGCATCAGCAGCGTCGGACCGCCCACCGTCCGGACGAGCAGAGTGAGGCTCGCGTCGTTCGGCCCACCCGCGCCCAGCCCCGGCCCGGCCCTCGGCCACAGCACCCGCCAGTCGAGCGGCCCGACCCGGCGCCGCTCCCCCGGTATCGCGCGCACCACCGGCACACGCGCGGCCCGCGCCGTCCGCCGTACGAACTCGCTCTGCTCCCAAGGCTCTTGAAGGGTCGTCGTCTGGATGGCACCGACCCTCCTGCCCCGCAGCACCCCGGGCAGCCCGGTGACATGGTCGGCGTGGAAGTGGCTCACCACGAGCAGCGGTACCCGGGTGATCCCGAGGTCCCGCAGACAGCGGTCGGCCAGCCGGGGGTCGGGCCCGGCGTCCACGACCACACCCGCGCCCTCGCCGGCCGCGAGCACCATGGCGTCGCCCTGGCCGACGTCTTCCCTGTTAGATCAGCGTGTTGAAGCTGATCTAACAGGGTGGTGCTGTGGCGGGGTGGCGTAGGTTCTGGGTCCCAACGAGGCGAGTGATCAGCGCGGACCGAGTGCCGGTGTTGGCGAGTTGGGAAGACCTTGTACAGCGTGAGGACCGCACAGGGATTCATCCTGGTGACCCCATTCTGCTTTCGCCGGACTACGAGATCGATCCGATCTTGAGTCACTTCCTGTGCCGTACATCGTTTGCACGGCTCAAGCCCGAGACGAAGCGCAACTACACAAACGACTACTGCTTGTTCTTTGACTTCCTATGGGACCGCGGGCACAACTGGCATGAGGCAACTCCCGACGATCTGTGGGACTTTGAGGACTGGCGCACGAGGTCGCCGCGGAACCCATCCAGGATCGGGGGCGACCGCTGGGACAGGGCCCTGGCCGCGCTGACGCGGCTTTACACGTGGGCGGTCAACCAAGAGCACATGGTGAAGAACCCGGTAGAGATGAAGTCCGTCCGGAATCGGTACGGCGACATCGTCTCGGTGCCGGCGGGCCGCGCTGAGCACGCCCGGACTAGCAACGTCAGATGGCTGACCCCGCGGGCCTTTCGCCTCTGGGTCGATGTCGGGCTTCGCGGCCACGCGACCGACGGGCTTGTTGACCGAAACTGGCGAGGACGCCTGTCTGATCGCAACGCTGCCTACGCTGACCTGTTGTTTTCCTCGGGGATGAGGCGGACGGAAGGGGCGTCGCTGCTGACGTTTGAGGTTCCCCGCACACGCCTGGAAGGGGGCCGCTACTACACGGGTCGCCTGGCGCGGGCGGTGACCAAGTCGCAGAGGGCGAGGACGTTCTACGCCTCGGCGGTCGTGATCGGCGAGGTCGAGGGATACATGGAGTCGACCCGGGCCAGCCTTGTCCGGCGGGCGCAGATGAAGGGTCGGTACGACAGCCTGCCCGATTGGCGCCTGGTCACCCACCAGACCGGCCGTCTGAAGCGAGTGCTGCACTGGCGGGACCAGGACGGCATGATGGGTGAGACCTCGCTGATCGAGGCGACGGTCGAAGAGCGCATGACCTTCTTCACGGAGGGACCGCTGGGGCCGGAACCGTTGTGGCTCTGGCTCAATGAGAGCGGGCTGCCGTTCCACCCGGATTCCTGGGAGAACGTCTTCCGGGCCGCGTCGGACCGCTGCGAAGACGTCCTGTCGGGCGCCATGGCCGAACCGCCGTTCGCCACACCCCACATGGCCAGGCACAGCTTCGCGCTCTACATGCTGGTCGTCCTCAGCAACCTGATGGACCAGCGCATGGGCCTGACTCCGGAGGAACGACGCGACTTCCGACTCCTCTACGGCGATCCCTGGAGCATGGTGAAGGATCTGCTCGGTCACGCCGACTTGGCCACGACGAAGAAGATCTACCTCGCGCCCGTCGCGGACCTGCAACTGCGGTCGTTGCTGGTCGACCGCATTCCCGACGCGAGCCTCGTGACGAATCTGCCGGAGGAACGGCTGAACAGCACGTTCGCCCGAATCGCCCGGGAGAGTGAAGGAATTCAGGACCTCGACGATCAGCTGGTGATCGAATGAGCCGGCGAGGCCGTTCCGCAGCCCGGCCGAGGCAGCCGCACCACCGGCCCCCCGTCCTGCAACCAGGCTCTGTCCTGATCCATCACCTCGCCCGCGATGGCACCACGCGCAGTTACGACTTCGCCGCGCTCCCGGTGCCTGCCCCCATGCAGCGATCGTGGGCGGTGCTGTTCGCCGCACGCTGCGAGCCGGGCGGCGGCTGGAATGCCCTGTCGGCGAGCTTGGCGAGCTGGCGGCAACTGCGGACTTTCGCACGTTTCCTCGCCGAGCAGGACCACCCGCCCACCGATGTCCCCGAGCTGACTGCGAGCCTCTGGAACCGTTGGCGTCTCAGCCGTCCCCAGAACGCATCCGGCCGCGACCAGATCACCCGGGTCGCATCGTTCCTCCTGGAGGACGGGCGCGTGACCGCGCCGCTCAAGGAGGCGATGGCCAAACGCGTCCCCCTGGTCAAGAAGACCGAGACGGCCTATCAGCCCGATGAATTCACGCAGGTTCGCACGGCCGCCCAGCGGATGTTCCGGGCCGCCCACCTGCGGATCAGCGAGAACACCGAACTCCTACGGAAGTGGCGGGCCGGAACCGTCGCCGCAGACACTCGCGAGCATCTGGTCGGCGAGGCTCTGGAAGCCCTGGCCCGCACCGGCAACGTTCCGCGCTATCAGGGCACCGACAGCCGAGTGCGGGTGATCAGCCGCTACCGCATCGCTCTGGGAGGGGAGAACGCACTGCACACGTGGCGACGTCTCTTCTTGAGCCGCATGGAGGCTACCGCCCTGGCGGTGCTGCTGTCCGCCGAGCACGGCTTCAACGCGACGACGGTGTCCAAACTGTCCGTCCCACGGGCGACACCGGACTCCGGGGAAGGCGGATTCCCCATCTATCGACTGGAGTTGGAGAAGGCCCGCCGAGGCGTCGGCCGCTACTTCGAGACCAGGAACTTCACTGACTTTGGGGCCGACTCGCCTGGTCGGCTGATTACCAAGGCCCTGCAGGCCACGGCCCCGGCCCGGGAGATCGTCGCTGACCTCGACCCCGATCTGGACCGTCTGGTGGTCTGGCGCGAGAACTATCCCAGGGAGCGCGACAACCCGGAGGACCTCTGGGTCGGGATGTTCGGCATCGGACTCCACCGCGAGGCCGCCAGCCACTGGGCCCGGAAGGCAGGCCTGCCCGGGGCCCCCATGAGGCGCCTTCGCAAGACCGTCAACGCCCTGCACCGCCGCGAACCGGGCCAGAACTCCCAGGACACTCACGACAGTGTCTACGTGCTGCCCGAACCCCAGGTCCAAGAGGCAGCGATCCCCGTGATCGCCGAAGGCATCAGCGAGGCCCTCGACCATGCACGGAACACGGTCCTGCGAGCCCGGCTCAGTGACGAGCCCGCACCGGATGACCTGGAGACGGCCACGGTCGGCTGCACCGATTACCGCAACAGCCCGTTCACTCTGGTCGGCGCCGGCTGCAGAGCATCGTTCCTGCTCTGCACCGCCTGCCCGAACGCACGCGTCGCACCCGTCCATCAACCTCGCCTGGCCCACCTGCACCGCAGCCTTCAAAGCCTGCGGGACGTCCTGGCCCCCGACCTATGGGACGCGGACTGGCATGACGCACACGCCCGCCTGGAGGACCTCAAGGACAGGCTCGGTGAGCCCGTCTGGCATCAGGCACTGGCCGCCGTCACGACCGAGGACCGAAAGATCATCGAACACCTTCTGAACGGACATTACGACGGGTGACAACCCTCCACGCCGCCGAACACACTCAGCTCACAACGCAGACCCCGGTCATCGGCGCCGCACTGATCATTAACCCCGACGAACCCGTGTCCCGCTTCGGTGACGCGATCTGGTCACTGGCCCCGCTGAACGTCAACCCGAGCGTTGAGCGCAAGCGCATCCTCTGGGCCACGTTCCCGGCCGCCTCCCGCAGTGAACTGCAACAGATCACCTATACGTTCATCAACCAGAGCCTGCCGGACTCCTTTCTCCTCGGCAGATCCGGGGCCTGGCGGAGTCGGATGAACGCCGAGAGTATCTACGAAGTCGTCATGACATGGCGGTACTTCGCCGGCTGGCTGCACGGCCAGAACATCACGACGCTGTCCCACTGCAGTGACCAGACCTACAGCGACTTCATCGCTCACCTGGTACGCGGACGGGGACTTTCGCGCGCCACGGTCGTGCACCGGATGACCGCGCTGACCCGCCTCTGGGTCTTCGACACGCTCAGCACCCACCCAGTCGGAATCGCCCAGCCGCCTTGGGAGCACGAAGGAGTCGACGACTATCTCCCGCCCGCGGAGGAAGGCGGCGGCGAGAACTCCACCGAGCCGATCACGCCAGCCACCATGGGCCCGCTGCTGATCTGGTCCATGAGGGTGGTCGATGATCTCTCCACCGACATCCTGGCCGCCTGGGCGGAGAAGGAACGACTGATCGAGGTGGCCCAGCGGACGGACGGGACCAAGAAGTCGCTGACCGCTCTGAAGACCTACCTGCAAGAGATCGCCGCAGTCGGCGGACTCATCCCCATGCACGTTCACGCGGGCAAACACGTCACGTCGGTCAGCTATATCGCTGGCCTCACCGGTTCCTCGATCAACCAGGTCAACAACATGCTCCGCCGAAAGGTCTGGCGGAACTACCGAGACCAGCACCCTGGGCCGAGCCCGCTGCCCGTCACGATGACCACGTTCGTCAACGGGCGCAGATGGACAAAAGCCATCGACTTCGCCCACGCCGACGTGCTGATGCGACACCTGGGTACCGCCTGCTTCATCGTGCTCGCATACCTCACCGGCATGCGGCCGGGCGAAGTGCTTGGACTACGAACCGGTTGCTGCCCCGAACCAGCGACCGGGCGGCACCTCATCTTCGGCACCGTCTATAAGACCGCGCGGGACGAAGACGGAAACCATCACTCCGGAGGCGAACTTCGGGAAGTGCCCTGGGTCGCCATTGCCCCCGCGGCCAACGCCATCCGCACCCTGGAGAAGATCGTCCCCAGCGACAGCCTCCTCTTTGAGGCCAGCGCTCACGATTTCCCCAACCACCGTGGGGACTACGTCGGTTCCGTCCTCACCCACACGATGAACGCCAGGATCGAGAACTTCATCACCTGGGCCAACGAGCTCTCCGACCGCCTCGATCTCCCCAGCGAATCCATCCCAGCGGACCCACACGGCAGGGTCGGAACCTCGCGATTCAGGCGGACACTGGCCTGGCACATCGCCCGCCGCCCCGGCGGACTGGTCGCCCTTGCCGTTCAATACGGCCACATGCGAACCGCCGTCAGCGGCGCATACGCCGCCCGAAGCCGCGACGGAATCCACACCCTCCTCGACATCGAGACCGCACGGGCCACAGCCGACACCCTCATGGTCCTGAACGACAGCCTTGCTGAGGGAGCCGGCCTCTCGGGGCCGGCAGCCCGTCGCGCCATCCACGCGGCAGCCCACGCTCCGACGTTCATCGGCTCCATCCGCACCGCCCGCCAGGCTCGCGACATCCTCAGCAATCCGGCCCTGGCCGTTCACGACAACCCACATGCCTACCTGATGTGTGTCTACAACCGGGACAAAGCGCTCTGCCACCGCACCATCGCCGCCGATGCTCCGTCCCTGGACCGATGCGTGTCCTCCTGCACCAACATCACCCGCACCGATCAGCATGCTGCTGAAATGACCTGGCAGGCCGAGACCTTGGAGGAACAAGCCGCCTCGGAAGCCGTTCCCCTTCCGCTGGCCGACCGGCTGGGAGACGAAGCCGCCCGCCTTCGGCAACTCGTCGAGCACCACCACAACAACCGCATCACCCGCGAGGAGATCCCCGAATGAGCCCGGCCCCGGACGAACGTGACCGGATCAACGCCGCGATGAACCGAATCCTGGCAGGCACCCCCGAGAGCTCCAATGGAGCGCTGACCATCGTCGCCCTCGCGTCCGAGGCCCAGGTTCCGCGCAATGCGCTCACCCAGCGCCACCTCGACTTGAAGAACGACTTCAACGAAAAGGTCCGCGCTCGGGGCGGGACTCCCGATCGAGAACTGCGACTTCGCAGGCAGGTCGTCAAGCTCAAGGAGCTCCGTGCCGCCGACGCAAAAGAGCTCAAGCAACTACGGGCCGACGTCGAGGCGCTGGTCGGCGCTCTGCACCAGTCAGAGATGGAAAATCGACAGCTGCGCAAGCAACTTGTCGAACACGACCCGAAGATCAGAGCCCTTCCGAATCAATCCCAACCAGCACCGGCACTTCGATAGCAGCGGCATCTACACAACAGACCCCGTGGCCCCGGACGGTGAATCCTTCGAGGTCTGAGTGCGTCCGGGGGGCGACTCAACCAACCCTGCTTCCAGGTTGGCGATGGAGACCCGCCGGCTTCGGCTCCAACCGGCCGAACGGCCGGACACCTGCGCGTCCTGCCAACTGACCGCGCACACCGTCCACATGAAGGCCGCCGGGCGACAAAACGGTACGGAAATGTCGGCGGGGGGCGCTACTCTATGAAGTGGCTCAAAGAGGACCCCGGTGGCGTCGAGGTCGACGGGCACCGGGGTCTCTTCCTTACTGGCATTCGGAACCTACCTCGAACGCAACGCCGAAGGCACCCACTGCCGGGGCGTTGTGATCATTGCCTCGCCGATCACGGCACGCCGGGCCTCCTCGCGGAACACGAGGAAGGACCCAGAACGTGCACCTGATAAAGGCCCGCGTCACCGACTACCGGTCCGTCGAGGACTCCGAAACCTTCGACATCGAAGACGACGTCACCTGTCTGGTCGGCAAGAACGAATCGGGCAAGACCACACTTCTGCAGGCGCTCTACCGGCTCAAGCCGGTCGAGGCCGTCAAGTTCGACGAAGTGATCGACTTCCCAGCCCGCAAGACCCGGGAACGCAAGCGGCTCCCCGACGGACAGCAGATTCCGGTAGTTCGGGCGACCTTCCGCTTCGACGACTCCGAGATGAAGCAGATCGCGGAGGAACTGGGACCGAAGGCCCTGCGGAGCCCGGAGTTCCAGGTCACCATCGGCTACCGCGACACCAAAAAGATCTTCACGATCCCCTACAACGAGACGGCGGCCGTCGACCACCTGCGCTCGGCTCTCGACCTGCCCGTCGCGGCGGCCAACGCGCTCAGCGGCGCGAAGACGGTCACGGACCTGCTCGACGCCCTGGACGAACTGGAAGAGATCCCCTCGGACGCCAGTGCCCTGGCCGAGCGCATCCGCGAATGGCGCGACAGCGACCTGGGGCTGCATCTGATCGACGCCTACGCGAGCAAGTGGATGCCGACGTTCGTCTACTTCGACGACTACGACTCCATGCCCGGCAAGGTCTCCCTCCCGGACCTGATCCGACGCAGCGATGCCGGCGACATCACGCGGGGAGAGCGGGCACTGTTGAGCCTCCTCGACATGGCCGGCGTCTCTCCCGAGGAGTTCAACGACTCCGACCAGCACGAACGCCTTATCCGTGAGCTGGAGAACTCGGGCAACGTCATCTCCGACGAGGTCTTCGAGTACTGGTCTCAGAACACGGAGCTCGAAGTCCAGCTGAAGACTCTCGCGCCGGAACCGGGTGCCGTGGCCCCCTTCGACCAGGGCCCGATCCTCCAGGTCCGCGTCTTCAACCGCCGCCACCGCGCATCCGTGCCCTTCGATGAAAGGTCCCGCGGCTTCGTCTGGTTCTTCTCCTTCCTCGCCTACTTCAACGAGCTGGAAGCAGCAGGAACCACCGACCTGATCCTTCTGCTCGACGAACCCGGACTGTCTCTCCACGGACGCGCCCAGGAGGACTTTCTGCGTCTCGTCGACGACCGGCTGGCGCCGAAGCACCAGGTCCTCTACACCACGCACTCGCCCTTTATGGTCGATCCCGACCACCTCAACCGCGTCCGGACTGTGATCGACATGGAGCGCGGTGGAGCCAAGGTCTCCTCGGAGATCTTCAAGGCCGACGAAGACACCGCCTTCCCTCTGCTGACCGCGATGGGCATTGAGATGACCCAGACGCTGTTCGTCGGAGAGCACACCCTGCTCCTCGAAGGCCCTAGCGACCTGATCTACCTGGACGTTCTCACCGACATCGCCGAAGCGAACGGCTCCACCGGCCTTGACCCACGCTGGGTGAAGACCCCCATCGGCGGCTCCGGCAAGCTGTCCACCTTCGTGACCCTCCTCGGCGCGAACAAGCTGAACGTCGCTGTCCTCATCGACTCCAGCACCAAGGACGTCGGCGCCGTCCAGCGACTCCGCGACAACGACCAGCTGTCCAAGAACGGGCTCGTCGAGATCAGCGAGTTCACCGGCACCGGCGACGCGGACGTCGAGGACTTGTTCGACCGGAACTTCTACCTGGGCCTCGTCAACCGCGCATACGACTCGCAGCTCACCACTCCGATCACCATCGCGGAACTGAACGCGAAGGACCCCCGCGTCATTCGGCAGATCGAGGCCGTGTTCAAGAAGCGGAAGATCGCCGCACGATTCAACCACTACAAGCCCGCAGCGGTCCTCCTCCGCGAACAGGCCGAGCTCGGCCCGGGCATCGACTCCGCCACGATCGCCCGGGCCGACCAACTGTTCACTCGGCTCAACTCCCTTCTCCCCAGGCGTTGAACGGACCGAATCGAACCCCGGGCAGCAGTTATAGTTGACCTCTCCTCAATGAATAAGGATGGTCATATGCGCTTGGGTGGGGTCGCCGAGGTTGCAGCAGCGCTCGGGGTGAGTACGCAGAGGCTCGCTCTTTTGCGGCAGCGGGGAAGTTTCCCCGCTGCCGCGGCCGAGATTGCCCAGGGCCCTATCTGGGATCTGGACGTCATCGAGGCATGGTCCTCCTCCGGTTCGCGACGCAGCCGACCGGGGCGACCGTCAGCCGTTGAAGCCCGTCGGCTGATCGGCGATCGCTTCGAGATCGAGGAACCCCCGATCGGTTGGGGCGGATTCGCGGACGTCTACCGCGCGTTGGACCGGCGGACCGACCAGACCGTCGCCGTCAAGGTCCAGCGTGATGTCCACGACCTTGGCGGTGACGCCGTTCGGCGCTTTCAGCGTGAGCTGCGGATCCTCAGAGATCTGCATCACCCCAACGTGATCCCCGTTATTGCCCACGGGAACATGTCGGAGCAGAACGACATCTGGTACGCCATGCCCCTTGCCCAGGGCAGTCTCCAGAACTACATCGCGGAGTTCGAGGGCGATGAAATGCAGATCGCCGACGTGATGAGCCAGATCTGCGCGGGCCTCACCTATGTGCACGACGCGGGCATCCTTCACCGCGACCTCAAGCCGGCCAACGTCCTCTGGACGGCTGAGGGCCAGTGGGCGATCAGCGACTTCGGACTCGCCCGTGAGCAGGAAGGCGTGACGACCACGCTCACATTGACGGGAGAAGGCTTTGGCACCCCTTTCTACTGGGCACCCGAGCAGCGGAACGCGGCCAAGACCGTCGACGCTCGTGCTGACGTCTTCTCACTGGGCAAGATCATGCATCACCTGCTCGCCGGGCAGCCTCCCTTTGAACACGACGACATCCCGGAAAGCCCTCTTCGTCCGGTGATCCAACGCGCGACGGCGAAGTACGCGCAGCGATACGAGTCCCCTCACGCGCTCCTGGAAGCGATCCACGCCGCTCTCTCTACGAGCCCGGAGTGGCAGACGGCAGAGACGATCGCCAGACTCCTGGCCCCCCGCCTTGCATCTGACTTCCCCGACCTGTCCGCGATCGACGAATTCCTGAGCTGGGCACAGCAGGTCGAACCCGAGGACTACGAGGCAGTGGCTTCGGTCCTGGTCGACACGTCGTCAGCGTCCATGTCCGTGGCCTGGGAGCGCAACAGCGTCGGCTTCATGAACATCTACGAGAACTTCTGCGGCTACATCGAGGACACGCGCTTCGACTTCGACTACTGCGACGGGCTGGCCAACACCTGCCACCGGGCCGTCACCGTAACGTCGGACTTGCAGATCCTTAGGCACACCGTCCGGGCGCTCCCGAGCCTGGGATGGCACCACGGTCGCTGGCATGTCCGCGACCTCCTCACGGGCCTCCTGCAGGGCATCACGTCCCCGGACCGCGCATTGGTGGCATTGGAAGCACTGCAGGACGCCGCGTCACAGGCAGGTCCGGTTGAGTGGTCGTTCGAAGAGTTCACGATCCGATCGCTGCACCCTGTTTTGCGGACCGGCATCCGCAAGATCACTAAGTCAAGTTAGGGCAGGGAATGACGCCTCCGCCCTGACCTGGGCGCGCGGTTTGATCAACACGCTGAACTTGACAGGGAAGACGTCACACATCGCCAGCGCCCAGCCCGGCGGCGGCCACCCGGTGACCATCCGGGTGAAGGGCGCCGGCCGCAGGACGGCCAGCAGCAGGAGCACCGCGCAGGCGGCGGCGACCCACGGGTGGCCGCGTATGCGCCGTACCGCGCAAACGACGAGGACCATGACGACAGCGAGCAGCGCGCCGCCCCGCCAGCCGCCGGGCCACTCGGCCTCGGCCCCGGGCAGCGCCGCGCCCGTGCGGGCGACCGAGGCGATCCACCCGGCGGGCCAGCCCGCGCACCGGGCCAGCAGCTCGGCCGCCGGCATCGCCACCGGCGCCGTGGCGAGCGCCGCGAACCCGAGCACCGTCGCGGGCGCCACCGCCAGCTCCGCGAACAGGTTGCAGGGGATCGCGACAAGGCTGACCCGCGCGGCGAACACGGCCACCACCGGTGCGCACACGGCCTGCGCCGATGCCGCCGCCGCCAGCACCTCGGCGAGCCTGGGCGGCACCCCACGCCGCCGCATCGCCGCGCTCCAGCGCGGCCCGATCGTGAGCAGCGCGCCGGTGGCGAGCACGGACAGCACGAAGCCGAAGCTGCGTGCCAGGGCGGGGTCCCAGAGGACGAGGAGCAGTACGGCGGCGGCCAGCGCCGGGATCAGGGATCTGCGCCGGCCGGTGCCGATGGCGAGCAGGGTGATCAGTCCGCAGGCCGCCGCCCGCAGCACGCTGGGCTCCGGTCGGCAGACCACCACGAAGGCGAGCGTGAGCGCCCCGCCGAACACCGCGGTCGACCGCAGCGAGATCCCCAGCCGTGGTGCGAGCCCGCGCCGCTCGGCCCGCAGCGCGAGTCCGGGCGGCCCGATGAGCAGGGCGAGGACGATCGTCAGATTGCTTCCGGAGACGGCGAGCAGATGGGAGAGGTCGGTCGCGGTGAAGGCGTCGTGCAGTTCGGGCGGGATCCGGGAGGTGTCCCCGACGACCAGTCCGGGGAGCAGGGCGCGGGCGTCCGGCGGGAGCCCCTCCGTCGCCTCGCGCAGTCCGGCGCGCAGTTGGCCCGCGGTGCGTTGGAGGCCGGTCGGTGGGCGTACGACCCGCGGCGGCCCGCTCCCCTCCACCCGCAGCAGCGCCGCGTACCTCTCGTCGCCCTCCGTCGGCGGCGCGAGCCGCCCGGCCAGCCTCAGCCCGGTCGACGGCAGCAGCCGCTGCCACGCCTCAGCACCGTCCCCCGCTCCGGCGAATACGAGCACCGGCGTACGGACGGTCGTGGTGGCTCCGCCGGTGGACGACACGCCCGTGAGGTCCGCGTCCAGGACGAGGCCCGCCGACGAGAGCCTGTCGCCGTGCACCCGTGGTCTGGTGGGGCGCGGGTCGGTGGTGACCGTGAGGTCGACGGTGACGCGTGCGTACCGATCCGCCAGTGCGGGCACCGGGCCCCGGTGCCGGTCCGCGCCGTGCAACCAGGCCGACCCCGCCCCCGCGACGGCGCAGAGCAGCACAGCGGCGACAGCGACCCCGTTCACCCTCCGCCGCACGCCCCTCGGCCCTGGACCCGGCACCAGCGCGGCCCGGACCAGCAACACCCCCGCCACGACGAGCCCGGCCAGCACCACACCGGCGACCCAGCTCCCCGGTGCGCCCGTCGCCAGCGCCGCGGCGGCCCAGGCCGCCAACGCCGGTGGCACCAGCCGTAGATCGGCCGGGCCCTCCTGGCGAGGGGCGGCGGCGCCCAGCGCATTCCCCGAGGCCGCGTGCACGGCCGCGCGGGTCACGGCCGCACACGGGGCTCGATGTCGGCGAAGCGGCGTTCGCCGATCCCGTTCACTTCGCGCAGCTGGTCGACGGAGCTGAATCCGCCGTGCCGGGTGCGGTAGTCGATGATGTGCTGCGCGAGCACCGGTCCGACGCCGGGCAGTGTGTCGAGCTGTTCGACGGTGGCCGTGCCGAGACTCACCGGCGCGCCCTCCGGACCCGCCGCGCCCGTGCCGGGCACGGCGGCGGCCTGCCCCGGTGGCGCGGGGCCGCCGACGACCACCTGCTCACCGTCCACCAGTACCCGTGCCCGGTTCAACCCGGTCAGATCGGCGCCGGGCCTGACTCCCCCGGCTGCGCGCAGCGCGTCGGTGACCCTCGACCCGGCGGGCAGCCGGCGAACGCCGGGACTGCGCACCTTGCCGCTGACATCGACCACCACACGCCCGGCCGGCGACGCGGCAGCCGACGCAGGCGCCCCCGACGACGGCGCGGGATCGCGGGCAGACCCGGTCGCGGCCACCGCTTCACGGACCATCTCCGGCGCGCTGACCGACTGCGGCCGACCGGACCAGAAATGCTGGGCCGCCAGCACGGCGGCCACGACCAGCACCACCACGAGCGCGGCCAGCGTCTTCGGCTCAAGCCCGCATCTGAGCTGCACCCACAACGGCAACCGCTCCCGTACGGCCGCCCACACCCGCTCGCGCCGCCCACCCGCCTGCTCCCCCACATCCGGCGGCACCGCCGTGCGACCCCCTACTGAGGCGGGAGTTGACGCCGGAGCCGGCACCGGAGCTGACGCGGGAATCGACGCCGGAGCCGGGCTGCCCACCACCGCGGCCGACCGCGCCGCCCCCGCGTCCGCGAGCCCTACGGCGAACAGTGCGTCGGCGCGGCGCCGTAACGCCGTCGTCGCGGGTGTCGTCCCCGCGCGCCTGTGGCGCGAGCGTGGCGCGGAGGAGACGAGGGACCGGCCACGGCCGGCGCCGTGGCGGGCCTGACGGACCTGACGGACACGACTGTCGGACGTCGGAGCGCGACCGGGGCCGCTGGTCACGGAGTGTGATCGGGGAGTCATGCCACCAGACGGTAGGCACTCCCCGTCGATCTCGCCGAAGCCGTCGAATTACCGTGGATAACTCACCAGTTGTGGATAACTCGGCCACCCGAACGAGCGATTCCGCGCCCGCGCGCCGCATCGCTCACCCCGCTCAGCGCGGCGAGACCACAGCCCCCAACAGCCCCGGCCCGGTGTGCGCCCCGATCACCGCGCCCACCTCGCTCACATGCATCTCGGCGAGGCCCGGCACCCGCTCCCGCAGCCGGTCGGCGAGCGCGGCAGCCCTCTCCGGCGCCGCGAGATGGTGCACGGCGATATCGACCTGCCCGGTCCCCGCCCGCTCGGCGACGATCTCCTCCAGGCGCGCGATCGCCTTCGAAGCCGTACGCACCTTCTCCAGCAACTCGATCCGCCCGCCGTCCAGTTGGAGCAGCGGCTTCATGGCGAGGGCCGAGCCGAGAAGCGCCTGCGCGGCGCCGATACGGCCGCCGCGCCGCAGGTAGTCGAGGGTGTCGACGTAGAAGTACGCGTATGTCCCGGCGGCCCGCTTCTCTGCAGCCGCCACCGCCTCGTCCAGCGACCCGTCCGCCTCCGCCGTCTCGGCCGCAGCCAGGGCGCAGAAGCCGAGGGCCATCGCGACCATCCCGGTGTCCACCACCCGTACCGGCACGGGTGCGTCGCGCGCGGCGAGAACCGCGGCGTCGTACGTCCCGGAGAACTCCGCCGACAGATGCAGGGAGACGATGCCCGTCGCCCCGGCCTCGGCCGCTGCCCGGTAGGCGGCGGCGAAGACTTCTGGGCTCGGCCGCGAGGTGGTCACGGAGCGCCGTTTCTGCAGCGCGAGCGCGAGTGATCTGGCCGAGATCTCGGTGCCCTCTTCGAGTGCCCGGTCGCCGAGAACCACGGTCAGCGGGACCGCGGTGATGCCATGGCGTTCCATCGCCTGGGGCGGCAGGTAGGCCGTTGAATCGGTGACGATCGCGACATGGCGGGACATGAGCGGGAGGTTACCCGCCGCGACCGCGGGTCGGGAGCCCGGCCCCGCCACGCCCGCCGAATTCGAAGAGGTCCCCATCGGCTTCCGCCCTCTTCCTTGCTTCGCCGTATCCGATCTCCACGGATCCGATCTCGACGGGTCCATATCTCTGACGGCCCGCCACCGCGTCATGCGTCTGCCCCGCCCGACCGCCCGCAACCCGATCAACTGCGAGCCGAGGGCAGGCGGAACGGCAGACGAACCGATCGGTCCGTCAGTTCGCCGGTCCGTCAGTTCGTCGTCTCCGGCCGCGCCGACTTCTCCTGCCAGGGATAGGTCGTCCGCCGGGGGTCGGGCGGCTCGATCGCCTGCGGTCCCTCGCCCGCCGGCGGCGGCTCGGGCCACGTCTGGTCGGCGAGCGTGGGCTCCACGCCCTCCGGCCGCGCCGCGCGCCCACCGCGCTGCCCTGCCTGCTCCGGCTCACTCGCGGGCTCCGGCTCGGGCCACTCCATGGCCCCCTGCCGGTTCGGGTCCGCGTGCGGCGCCGCGTTCGGGTCCGCGTTCGGATCCACCGCCGACCAGTGCCGCAGCGCCCCCGACTCGACGTCGATCTGCTCGCTCAGAAGCGTCAGCTCGTCCTCGGAGAACTTCCGCGCCCGGTCCCTTGCCGCCCACCGCAGCGAGTCGGCCGACTTCGTGATCCGCTCCGTACGCTCCCGCAGCTCGCCGAGCCGCCGCGCGATCGTCGCCCGGTCCGGGTCCCGCTCCAGCCGCCTCAACTCGTCGTCCAGCTCACGCCCGTACACACTCAGCCGCTGGAAGAGGCTCAGCGACTCCGACAGCGAGGCGTCCTCCGCCTCGTTCGCCCGGAGCGCCTCCTGGGTGGCCCGCATCGACGTACGCAGCGTCAGCCGGAGCTGCGCCAGCTCGGCCGGTACGCCGGTCTGCCCGAGGCTCTTGGCTCTCAGGGTGGTGTCCTCGACGGTCCGGCGGGCCTGCGAGATCGTACGGTCCACGCCTCGCTTGGCAGCACGGACCGCCTTGACGCTCACGAATACGCCCAAGGCCACGAATGCGACAAAGAGCAGCGCCACGATCAAAAGCACGGCCTCCATGTGGATGCCTCTCCGGTGTCGACGTCGGTCCCTCCACCGTAAACGGAACGGACACCCTGAGGGTTCCGTCCGGACCCCCAAACTGCCCGTAAGGGAAAGCCCTGTGCCCGTGAGCCGCCGGCCGGCCGCCCGCAGAATCCCCGAGAGAATCCCGCGGGCGGCCCACACATACCCCACCGGGGCTTACGCAATCGCTCGACTACCCGGTCGCCTACCCGGTCGCTTACGCCGTCACGATGTTGACCAGCTTCGGCGCCCGCACGATCACCTTGCGGATACCCGCGCCGCCCAGCGCCGCGACCACCGCGGCGTCGCCCAGCGCCAGCGCTTCCAGTTCCTCGTCCGAGATCGACGGGGAGACGTCCAGCCGCGCCTTGACCTTGCCCTTGACCTGTACGACGCAGGTGACCGTCTCGTCGATCACATACGCCGGGTCGGCGGCCGGGAAGGCCTCGTGCGCCACCGAGCCGGTGTGCCCCAGCTTGCGCCACAGCTCCTCGGCGACGTGCGGCGCCAGCGGCGCCACCAGCAGCACCAGCCGCTCCGCGACCGAGCGGGCGACCGGCCCGCCCACCTTCGTCAGATGGTTGTTCAGCTCGGTGATCTTGGCGATGGCGGTGTTGAAGCGCAGCGCGGCCAAGTCGTGGCCGACCCCGTCGATCGCCTTGTGCAGGGCACGCAGCGTCGTCACGTCGACGTCGGCGTCCGGCACGTCCACGACCGTGACCTCACCGGTCGCCTCGTCCACGACGTTGCGCCACAGCCGCTGCAGCAGCCGGTACTGGCCCACCACCGCGCGCGTGTCCCACGGCCGCGAGACGTCCAGCGGGCCCATGGCCATCTCGTACAGGCGCAGTGTGTCGGCGCCGTACTCCGCGAAGATCTCGTCCGGAGTGACCGCGTTCTTCAGGGACTTGCCCATCTTGCCCAGCAGCTTGCTGACCTTCTCGCCCCGGAACCAGTGAGCGCCGTCCCGCTCCTCGACCTCGTTGGCCTCGACCGCGATGCCGCGGCTGTCCCGGTAGACGTACGCCTGGATCATGCCCTGGTTGTAGAGCTTGTGGAACGGCTCGACCGACGAGACATGACCCAGGTCGAACAGCACCTTGGACCAGAAGCGCGCGTACAGCAGGTGCAGTACGGCGTGCTCGGCGCCGCCCACGTACAGGTCGACGCCGCCGTGCGGCATGCCCTCACGCGGGCCCATCCAGTACTGCTCGACGGCCGGGTCGACCAGCTTCTCGGTGTTGTTGGGGTCCAGGTAGCGCAGCTCGTACCAGCATGAACCGGCCCAGTTCGGCATGGTGTTGGTCTCGCGGCGGTAGCGCCGTACGCCCTTGCCGTCGCCCAGGTCCAGCTCGACGGCGACCCAGTCCTCGTTCCGCGACAGCGGTGTCTCGGGCCGGGTGTCCGCGTCGTCCGGGTCGAAGGTGCGCGGCGAGTAGTCGTCGACCTCGGGCAGTTCCAGCGGCAGCATCGACTCGGGCAGCGCGTGCGCGATGCCGTCCTCGTCGTAGACGACGGGGAAGGGCTCGCCCCAGTAGCGCTGCCGGCTGAACAGCCAGTCACGCAGCCGGAAGTTGACCGTTCCCTCGCCGATGCCCCCGGCGGTCAGCCACTCGGTGATCTTCGCCTTGGCGTCGACCACGCCCAGCCCGTCCAGGCTGATGGCGGGGGCCGACGAGTTGACGATCTTCGCGTCGTACGCGACGAACGCGTCCTCCCACTGAGAGGCGTCGGTGCCCCGGCCGTCCGTCGGCTCCACGACGCAGCGCATCGACAGCTCGAAAGCGCGTGCAAACGCAAAGTCACGGCTGTCATGCGCCGGGACGGCCATGATCGCGCCGGTGCCGTATCCCATCAGGACGTAGTCCGCGATGAAGACCGGGATCCGCTCGCCGTTGGCCGGATTCGTCGCGTACGCCCCGGTGAAGACGCCCGTCTTGTCCTTGGCCTCGGCCTGCCTCTCGACGTCGGACTTCGACGCGGCCTGCTTGCGGTACGCGTCGACGGCGTCGGCGGGCGTCGCGTGGCCGCCCGTCCACACGTCGTGCGTGCCCTCGGGCCACGCGGCCGGGACGATCTTCTCGACCAGCTCGTGCTCCGGCGCCAGGACCATGTACGTGGCGCCGAACAGCGTGTCCTGACGGGTCGTGAAGACGGTGATGGCACCGGCGTCGCCGACCGGGAAGTCGACGCGCGCGCCCTCGCTGCGCCCGATCCAGTTGCGCTGCTGCTGCTTGATGGCATCGGGCCAGTCCAGCGCGTCCAGGTCGTCCAGCAGCCGGTCGGCGTAGGCGGTGATGCGCATGTTCCACTGGCGCAGCTTGGACTTGAAGACCGGGAAGTTGCCGCGCTCGGAGCGTCCGTCGGCGGTGACTTCCTCGTTGGCCAGGACGGTGCCCAGGCCGGGACACCAGTTGACGGGGGCGTCGGAGGCGTACGCCAGCCGGTACCCGCCCAGAATGTCCGCCCGCTCGTTCTCGGTCAGTTCACTCCAGCTCCGGCCGTCCGGCGTCGCGCGCTCGCCGCTCTCGAACCGCGCCACCAGCTCGGTGATCGGGCGGGCCTTGTCGGCCTCGGGGTCGTACCAGGAGTTGAAGATCTGTACGAAGATCCACTGCGTCCAGCGGTAGAACTCGGGGTCGATCGTGGCGACCGAGCGCCGCTTGTCGTGCCCCAGGCCCAGCCGGCGCAGCTGCCGCGTCATGTTCTCCATGGCGGCCTCGGTCGACACCCGGGGGTGGGTGCCGGTGCTGATCGCGTACTGCTCGGCGGGCAGGCCGAAGGCGTCGAAGCCCAGCGTGTGCAGCACGTTGTAGCCGCTCATGCGCTGATGGCGGGCGTAGACGTCGGTGGCGATGTAGCCGAGCGGGTGCCCGACGTGCAGTCCGGTACCGGAGGGGTACGGGAACATGTCCATGACGTACTTCTTGGGGCGCGCGACGACGGCCGGGTCCCCGGCCAGGTCGCCCGTCGGGTTCGGCGCCTCGTAGGTGCCTTCGGCGTCCCAGAAGTCCTGCCAGCGTGCCTCGATGTCGGCGGCCATGGCAGCCGTGTAGCGGTGCGGCGCGGTCGTCGCGGTCGTCTCCGCGTCGGCGGCGGCCGGATTCGTCTCGCTCATGTCCTCTGAAGCTCCATCGATCGTCTCTGCCGCGGGAATGAAAAAACCCCTCACACAGGAGGGGGCAGCCACGCTGATTCCGACCGGATCTGGCATCCGTCGGTACTGATCAGCGCGGCTCGCTAAGCAGAAGGCGTACGGCACGCATGCGAGCAGGGTACCGCAGCGGGCGGAGGGCTCGCACGGCGGATTCGGGCCGGGGACGGGCGCGTGGGAGGCGCGGTCGGGCGTGAGTCGGGCGCCAGTCGGGCGCGAGTCGGGCCGGTGGCAACACGAAGCCGGGACGGCGCCGGGACGTTCGAGACCCATACAAGATCGTTCGAGTCGGGAACAGGCCATCGGCGATATGTGATTCATCGAACCTTCGGCGCCCGGATTACTCCGCGTATCGACCCTATCCGGGGCAACCCCAGGGTCAGTTGACGCTCAATCCCCTCGGTAAACCTGCAAACGGCGTACTGCCCGGTTTGGAGCGACTTAGCATGCGGCAGCAACGGGACCGCTTTGCCGAGCCATTCGGAGTTGCCCCTATGACGCTTCAAAGCAAGATCCGTTCAGCGCTTCCCTCGACCCACGGCATGAGCCCCTCGGTCCGGGGCGGGCTGTCGGTCGCCGCGCTCGTCCTCGTCCCTCTCCTCGCCGTGGCGGGGAGTGACGACTTCCGCGCGCTGCTCGACTTCACCACCGGCGTTCTGTCGCTGGTGTCCCTGACGGCCGCCGTCGCCTGGGGACTGATGGCCACCGACCGGCTGCTGCTCTCCCCGCGCCACCGGCTGCTCGCCCAGGGCATCCACCGGTTCACGGCGATGGCCTCCCTCGGCTTCCTGCTGCTGCACGCCACGGTGAAGGTCTCGCTCGGACACGTGGCGCTGATCGGCGCCGTGCTCCCCTTCGGCCTCGGGATCACCGGCACGAACGGCCTCATCGGCCTCGGCTCGCTCGCCGGCTTCCTGATGGTGATCGCCGCCGCGACCGGCGCGCTGCGCAGCGCCTTCGCCGTGCCCGGCAAGATCGCCGGCCGCTGGCGCGCGCTGCACATGCTGGCCTATCCGGCCTGGTGCTTCGCGCTGATGCACGGGCTGTACGCGGGGCGTGCCGCCGCGACCTGGGTGATGACCATGTACTGCCTGGCGCTGATCGCCGTCATCGGCGCCGTTTCCGTACGACTGCTGCCGCAGCCGGTCAAACGCCGTATCGCCGACAAGATCCTCAAGCTGACGGGTGGCGTACGCGAGACTCCCGAGCCGGAGCAGTCGGGGCTCCGCGAGTCGGGCCGCCGCGACCTGACGCGCGAACCGCTGCCCGGCGCGGCCAATGTGCCCGAGGTGGAGTTCGAGCAGCGGTTCCCGCGCCAGCGGTCCGCGTCGGCGCCGGCTTCCGCCGGGGCGTCCGCGATGCCGCTGGGCGCGACCCGTGTCCCGCCGCGCATCGCCCCGCCGTCGCCGCCTCTTTACGAGGCGGGGCGCCCGCCGAGCGCGGACCCGTTCGCGGACACCTTCGTCCCGGACTCCTACGCGCCCCCGTCGGCCGCGCCGTACGCCGCCGGCCCGCCGGCACCGCCCGGGGTTCCCTACCCGGACCCGCTCGCGGACACGTACGTCGATCCGGGTCCTACGAGCCGTGGTCCCGGCCCCGGTCCAAGCCTGTCGGCCGGCTACCGCGCCGTCTCACTCGGCGCCGATCCCTCGGCCCGTACACCGGCGCCCTCGCCCTTCGGCGGCCCGTCCGACCCGCTGACGTCGCCCGAGATCCCGTACGCCGAACGCATCCCCATGACCGAGGAGATACCGGTCATCAGCGAGCCGTCGGCGGCCGGGGCCGGTCTGTGGCCGACGCCGTCGCCCCCGCCTCCCGTCCAGGCCCGTGCCCACGAGCCGATCCCCGACACCGCGCCGCCGGTGGCCGACCCGTACCAGCAGCCGTCTCCGTACGAAGGGCCCCCGACGTACCAACAGCCGGAGACCTACCAGACGTACGAGCAACAGGAGACGTACCAGCGAGCTGAGACAAACCGGCCGTCCGACACGTACCTACAGTCGGCCCCCTACCCGCGGCCCGATGCCACCCCGGGACCCGACCTGTACCAACAAGCCGACCTGTACCGGCAGTCGGACGACACGTTCCAGCAGCCTCCCGCCAACGGCGGGGGAACCCCGAGTGCCGGTGAACCCTGGTACCCACCCGCAGGAGACCGACAGTGAACGCCCCTCTCCCCGATGTCCCCGAAGTCCGTGTCGTCGGCCTTCCCCAGCTGACACAGGGATTCGACCTCGTCGAGCGACTCGACCTCTCCATGCACCTCAAGGTGCACGGGCCGCTGGAGCCGCTGACCGGGGAACTGCTCGCGCAGCTCGCCGAGAACATCACCCTGCGCGGACGTGGCGGCGCCGGATTCCCCTTCGGCAAGAAGCTGCGGGCCGTCGCCAAGGCATCGATCCGGCGTGGGGTGCGCCCCGTCGTCGTCATCAACGGCAGCGAGGGCGAACCGGCCTGCCGCAAGGACACGGTGCTGCTCAACCGGGCGCCCCATCTCATCCTGGACGGCGCCCTGTTGGCGGCCGAGGCTCTAGGCGCCCGCACCCTGGTGGTCGCCGTCACCCGCAACTCCACCGAGATATCCATGCGGGCCGCGCTGGCCGAGCGCGGCCTGTCCGACCGGCGCGGGCAGCAACTGCGGGCGCGGGTGGTCCGTACACCCGAGCGCATGGTCTCCGGCGAGGCCTCGTCCGTCATCCGCGCGGCGAACGGCGGGCCGGCCCTGCCGCCCGGCCGCCGTGAGCGGGCCGCCGAGTCGGGTGTCGGGGGCGCCCCGACGCTGCTGTCCAACGCCGAGACGTACGCGCAACTGGCCATCGGCGCCAGGATCGGCGCGCGCCGCTACGGGCACACCGGGCTCGACGCCGAGCCGGGCACCGTCATGCTCACCGTCTCCGGCGCCGTCGCGCGCCCGATGGTCGTGGAGGTGCCGACGGGCGTCCCGCTGCGGTACGTCCTCCAGCTCGCCGGCGCGCCGCCGCTCCCCCAGGGCGTGCTGACCGGCGGCTACCACGGCAACTGGATCGACTCCGTGGCCGCGCACGACGCCGTCGTCTCCCGCGAGTCCCTGGCGGCGGTGGGCGGTTCGCTGGGCGCGGGCGCGATCCTGCCGATCGGCCCGGAGACCTGCCCGCTGGGCGAGGCACTGCGGGTGGCCAACTGGCTCGCCGCCGAGACGGCCGGTCAGTGCGGGCCCTGCAAGCTCGGCCTGCCGGCCGCCGCGGGCGGCCTGAGCGACGTGCTGAACGGGGGCGGTCCCGCCGCCCTGGAGGCGCTGCGCGAGGTCACCCAGGCGGTACGGGGGCGAGGCGCGTGCAAGCATCCCGACGGGTCCGCGCGGTTCTTCATGTCCACCCTCTCCGCCTTCACCGACGACCTCGCCGCCCATGTGCTGGACGGCGGCTGCGGGCGTGACACCACCGGCGTGCTGCCGCTGCCGGGGCCCGGCTACCAGACCGCCGAGGAGTCCATCCCGAGCGGCGAGAAGCTGGCCGTGGACTGGACGCTCTGCCAGGGGCACGGGCTCTGCGCGGACATCGTGCCCGAGCTGATCCGGCTCGGCCCCGACGGCTACCCCGCGCTCGCCGACGCCTCCGTACCGATGCATCTGCGGGGCCGTGCCCAGCGTGCCGTACGGCGCTGCCCGGCGCTCGCGCTCCGTATCGAGCAGCCGGCGCCGCAGCGGCCAGCGCGGCCGGGAGGTCCGGCGGCCCTGCCGCCGGGCGGTGGCCGGAAGGCTCTGGGCAGCGGGCGCTGACGCGTCCTCTGTAAGAAGGCCGCCGATCACGAGAGGCGGATCAGTGCGGCCGATAGACCGAGACGTGGAAGGAGACGGTCACCGGGAGCGGCGTGTCCAGCGACGCGACGCTCCGGTGCACCTCTTCGGCGCCGAGGTGGTGGGCGCTCGGCCCCATCAGGATGAGATCGCGCACCTGCGGCCCGGTCATGGCGACCTCCCGCTCCACGACGTCCGTGCGCTCCTGCCGGAAGTGACCGGACAGCGTGCGGTGCAGCCGGTCCTCCTTGGCGGCGTCGACCGACAACATGCCGAGGCTGGCGGGGAGTTCCGCGAGGTGGCGTGCGGTGGGGGTGACGACGACGAGGGCTCCGTCCGGCCGCAGGACGCGATTGAACTCCGGGCCGTTGCGGGGCGCGAAGACGTTGATCACGACGTCGGCGGCGCCGCTCACGACGGGCAGCGGCTTCCAGATGTCCCAGGTCGCGGCGCCCGCCCGTGGATGGGCCCCGGCCGCCCGGCGCAGCGCGAACTTGGAGACGTCGAGGCCGAGTCCCACGGCGTCGGGCAGGGCGTCGAGCACGGTGGCGAGGTAGTACCCGGTGCCCGCCCCGGCGTCCATGACGGTGCCGTCCGGCGGGCACAGCCGCGCGACGGTCCCGGCGAGCGCGCGGGCCAGCGGCTCGTAGTGGCCGGCCGCCAGGAACCGCGTCCGGGCCGTCACCATGTCCGCGCTGTCGGCGTTCGCCGCGTTCGTGCTGCCGGTCAGCAGGCTGAGGTAGCCCTGGCGGGCGACGTCGAACGAGTGACCCTCGGCGCAGCCCAGGGAGTTGACGCCCCGGAGGGTCGTGAAGGGTGTGGGAGCACCGTGCGGGGGTGCGAGCGGTGCGCCGCACAGGGGGCACCTCAGCACGCCGAGCAGCCGGTGCCAAAGGTCGGGCGCGGCGGGCGAGTTGGACACGGCGTTCCTCCGCGACGGGCTGTCAACAAGAAGAACCCGCCCGGACGTGGTGTCCGGACGGGAACTTCTGAGATGTGGAGCTAAGGAGAATTGAACTCCTGACCTCCTGCATGCCATGCAGGCGCTCTACCAACTGAGCTATAGCCCCTTGTGATGTACCGCACTTCGGGCATCCCCTCGGCGGCGGTGCCAACATTACACGGTCCGTCGGGCCCTCCGCCAAATCGTTTCCGATTTGTACCGATAGGACTGCTACTGTCACCCTTCGTGACCGTACTCACTCCCGTACTCACGCGGGTCACCGCCGGTCGGCGTTCCGTCCTCGTCGGCGCCGCTGTCTGCCTCTTGTCGTTCGCGGCGTTCTGGATCGCGCAGCGCGCCGCCGCGGTCTCGATGATCGACGTGATGGTCTACCGGGCCGAGGGCCGTACGGTACTCGACGGGCACGACCTCTACGCGATGCGCGCGACCTACGCGGGGCTGCCGACGACGTATCCGCCGTTCGCGGCGCTGCTGTTCACACCGCTGACCCTGCTGGGCGTCCCGGAGATGCGCACCCTCGCCACCGTCGGCAATCTCCTGCTGCTCGTCGCGTTCGTCCACCTCTCACTGAGGTTGACGTTCCGCGGGGCGGTGCCGCCCGGCGCGGCACTGTGGGTGGCGGCGGCGGCCGTCTGGTGCGAGCCGGTGTGGACGACCTTCCGCTACGGACAGATCAATCTGCTGATCGGCGTCGCCGTCCTGTGGGACCTCACACGGCGTGACGGCCACCGCTGGGCGGGCGTCGGCATCGGTCTCGCCACGGCGGTCAAGCTGACCCCCGCGCTCTTCGCCGTCATGCTGCTGATCACCGGAGTGCTGCGGTTCCGCGAGGCCGGCTGGAATCCCTGGCTGCGCAAGACCGCGACGGCGGTGGGCGCGTTCCTCGCCGTCACCGTCGCGTCCGCCGTCGTCCTGCCGTACGACTCCCACCGCTTCTGGACCGACATCGTCTTCCGGGCGGACCGGGTGGGACGCGTCGAGGGCGCCGCGAACCAGTCGCTGCGCGGGGTGTTCGCGCGGGTGCTGCACACCACCGAACCCTCGCTCTGGTGGCTCCCGGTGGCCACCGTGGTCGCGGTGGCCGGGCTGGCCGTGGCGGTCACGGCGGCCCGGCGCGGGCGGACGGCGGAGGCCGCCGTCGCCTGCGCGGCCACCGCACTGCTGATCAGCCCGATCTCCTGGTCCCACCACTGGGTGTGGTGTGTGCCGATGGTGCTGCTCCTGGTGGCGCACGGGAGGACGGAATGGGCGGCCGTGGCGGGAATGGGCTTCTTGTCGTACGCGCTGTGGCGGGTGCCGCACGGCGCTGTGGAACGGCTTGAACTCGACCAGAATCGCGCCCAGATGGCGCTCACGGCGATCTATCCGGCGATGGCGCTGGGGCTGCTGGTGTATCTGTCGGTCGTCGGCCGGGAGGAGCGGGCGCCCGAACGTCCCCCGGTGCCGAGGGAGCCGGTGGTGGCCGGGGAGCCGAGGGATTACGCGGTGGCGAAGGAGTAGAAGCGCTTGAGCGTGCAGTGCTCGTCGAGGAGCCGGCCGTAGATGGGCTCGCCCTCCAACTCCCGGTACGTCTCGATGGGGTCGCCTTTTATGATGAGCGCGCGGGCGCACTCCTCGCACCAGTACTGGAACGCGGCGTTGAGCGGGTCCATGTCCCGGACGATGGGGGTGCCGCTGCCGCACCAGTCGCATTTTCTCCTGTGCGCACCCATCACTCAGCTCCAGCTGTGGCCGCAGGCCGTGCACACGTAAGAAACTCCGCCGTTGTCGCCGAGCACTTGGGCCACATGGAACGAACCGCACGAGGGGCAGCTCAGGCCGGTGGCCGAATCCGCCGCCGCAAGCAGGTCACCGACCTTGTCGATGCTGCTGGCGGGCATCGCGCTCTCTCCTCCCCATCCGTGCCGTCATCCCCCTCCGGCCGTCCGATTCTGTCATGGCTTCGCAAGGAGGACAGCATGATCAGGCCGGGCCGTCTCCTTTCGGCGAGACGTTCTCAGCGAGACCTTCGCCGTTGTCCGAGACCGGCCGCCGCGCCGAGAACCGCGGCACCGGCCAGCGCGAGGGAGGCGGCCCACAGAGCCTCGCCCGAAGCGGCGGGCCCCGGCCCGTCCAACTGGTTGAGGAAGAGCGTGCCGAAGGTCGCGACACCGATCACCTGACCGAGCTGGGTCACGGTCACCAACAGCCCGCTGGCGTCCGCCGCGTCCTCCTTACGTACGTCGGCGAGCGCGCCCGTCAGCGTGGGGCTGAACCCGAGCGCCAGGCCCGCGCCCATGGCGAGGAACGCCACGTACATCCACGGCCCGCCGTAACCGCCGTCGCGCAGCACCAGTCCGACGGCCGGCGCGGACAGCGCGGTGAGGACGAACCCGGCCGGGATCAGCCTCTTTTGGAGGCGGGCGGGCCAGGTGCGCCAGGTCAGGCCGACCACGCCGAAGACCACGGCCGTCGGCGCGAAGGTGAGCCCGGTGCGCAGCGCGCTGTGGCCGAGGCCACCCTGAAGATGCAGCGTGAGGACGAAGAGGAAGCCCGCGTTCACCGCCATCGCCACGGTGATCCGCACGGCCGCCGGGCCGATCCCCGGGATACGCAGCACACGCGGCGCGATCAGCGGGGCGCCGCCGCGCCGGGCGAGCCGGGACTCGTACGCGAGGAAGGCACCGAAGGAGACGGCGGCGGCCCCGAGCGAGAGCCAGGTCCACAGCGGCCAGTCCTGCTCCTGCCCGAGAACCAGCGGGACGGTGAACAGTGAGACGGCGGCGGCCAGCAGCACGAGACCCGGCAGATCCAGACCGCGCCTCCGGCCTGTGGCCGTGGGCCGGTCGTCCGGCAGCAGCCGCGCGCCGAGGACGAACAGGGCGAGACCGACGGGGACGTTGACCAGGAACACCGGCCGCCAGCCGGTGCCGAAGAGATCGGCGCTGACCAGGAGCCCGCCGGCGACCTGCCCGGTCGCCGCCCCGGTGGCGATCACCGCCGCGTACGCGCCCAGCGCCCGCATCCGCCGCTCGCCCGCGAACTCGCGCTGGATGAGGCTCAGCACCTGCGGGATCAGCAGGGCCGCGCCCGCGCCCTGCACCAGCCGGAAGGCGATCAACTGGCCGGTGCCCGCGGCCAGTCCGCAGGCGAGCGAGGCGGCGGTGAAGACGGCGAGCCCGCCGAGATACGCGCGGCGGTGGCCGAGTATCCCGCCGAGCCGTGAGCCGGTGATCAGCAGGACGGCGTACGCGATGGTGTAGCCGGCGATGACCAGCTGCAACCCGGCGTCGGAGGCCCCGAGTTCGGTACGGATCGTGGGCGCGGCCACGTTGACGATGAACGCGTCGAGCAGCGCCATGAACTGCGCGGCGAGCACGACGGCGAGCAGCAGGCCCGGCCGTCTGTCAGTGCCACCGGCTTTACTGAGTACCGGGGTTTCGGGTGAGGTGGTCGTCATGACGGCGAGCCTCACCCGGTTCGGACACCGGTGCCGAGAGCCCCCTGATACGGGTACTGGCAGCACCTGGCAAGGGCGGGGCGGACACCGCACGATGGGGGCGTGACGACGATGACGGTGACACCCGCGACGGGCCGGCGGCGCCGACCCCAGCTGGCGGCGTTCCTGCGCGGCCGCCGGGCGCGGGTGACGCCGGCGGATGTCGGGATGCCGCCGGGGCTGCGCCGCCGCACGCCCGGCCTGCGTCGCGAGGAGGTCGCCCAGCTCTCCGGCGTCGGGGTGACCTGGTACACCTGGCTGGAGCAGGGCCGTCCCATCAACGCGTCGGCGCAGGTGCTGGACGCGGTGGCGCGCACGCTGCGGCTCGACCAGACCGAGCGCGAGCATCTCTACCAACTGGCCGAGGTGCCTTACGCGCCGGACCGGGAGGCCGACGCCCACCGGGTGAACGGTGAGGTGCAGGGCATCATCGACGCGCTCGACCCGCATCCGGCCGTCGTCTACAACGCGCGCTACGACATCCTGACCGCCAACGCCGCCTACCGCGATCTCTTCGATCTCCGGGTGATGCGGGAGATCGGGGTGCGCAATGTGCTGTGGATGCTCTTCGCGGTGCCGGAGCCCGACTGCCCGCTGGTCTTCCGGGACGTGGAGCTGCCGGTGATGGTGGCCACGCTGCGCGGCGCGTACGGACGCCATGTGGGCGAGCCGGCGTGGGAGTCGTTCGTACGGCGCCTCTCGGCGGCCAGCCCGTACTTCGCGGAGCTGTGGGGCGGTGGCGACGTGGTGCCGCCCGGCCCCCGGGTGAAGACGTTCCGGCACAAGGCGGTCGGCGAGATACGGATGACGTCGGTGTCGCTGTCGATCGACGGGATGCCGGACTGCCGGATCGTGGTCTACACCCCGGACGACGAGGAGAGCCGACGCAGGACGGCGGTTCTGCGCGGGCGGCGAGGACTCCCGGAGGACTCCTGAACGGGGACCCGAATAGGGATCTGAACGAGGACCTGAACGGCGACCTGAACGAGGAAATCCCGCCCTCATGACGAGGACGGGATCCAAGGTGTGGAGCTAAGGAGAATTGAACTCCTGACCTCCTGCATGCCATGCAGGCGCTCTACCAACTGAGCTATAGCCCCTCATGTTCTTGGCGCTCCGCGCTGTGAACAAGAAGAACTTTAGCCTGCGATCAGCCGGAAAGTGAAATCACGTCCGGCGACCTCCGGCGGCCCTCGATCACGGCCCCGACCACCCTCGCGGCGGCCGGTCGTTCAGTCGTCGTCGCCGAGCACCGGCTCGGGGAGCGTCCCCGCGTTGTGCTCCTGAAGACGCCAGCCCCGCGCGCCCTCGCCCAGGACGGACCAGCAGCAGTTGGAGAGCCCGCCGAGGCTTTCCCAGTGGTGCGCCTCAAGACCGAGCAGCCGGCCGATCGTGGTGCGGATCGTGCCGCCGTGGCTGACCACGACGAGCGTGCCGTTGTCGGGGAGCTTGTCCGCGTGGTGGAGCACGACGGGCGCGGCCCGGTCGGCGACCTCGGTCTCCAGCTCGCCGCCCCCGCGCCGTACGGGCTCGCCGCGCTTCCACGCCAGATACTGCTCGCCGAACCGCTCCACGATCTCCTCGTGGGTCAGGCCCTGCCAGGCGCCCGCGTACGTCTCACGGAGCGCGGAGTCGTAACTGACGGGGAGCCCGGTCAGCGAGGCCAGCTCGTTGGCCGTGGCCACGACGCGCTGGAGGTCGGAGGCGACGAGCGCGTCCGGCCGCAGCGACGCCAGCAGCCGGGCGGCGCGGCGCGCCTGCGCGACGCCGTCCTGCGTCAGCTCGATGTCCGTCGTGCCCTGGAAGCGGCGCTCCAGATTCCAGGCGGTCTGCCCGTGCCTCCACAGAATGATCCGGCGGCCCCTGCCGCCTTTGTTGCCGTTCAGCTCAGCTCACCGTCCATGGAACCCTTCAGATCGGCGTGCTCGGCACCCTTGCCACGGGTCTTGACGGCGTCGTCCGGCAGCGGCAGCTCCGGGCAGTCCTTCCAGAGGCGTTCGAGCGCGTAGAAGACCCGCTCCTCGCTGTGCTGGACGTGGACGACGATGTCGACGTAGTCCAGCAGGATCCAGCGGGCGTCGCGGTCGCCCTCACGGCGCACCGGCTTGGCGCCGAGCTCCTTGGAAAGACGCTCCTCGATCTCGTCCACGATCGACTTGACCTGACGGTCGTTGGGCGCGGAGGCGAGGAGGAACGCGTCGGTGATCGACAGCACATCGCTGACGTCGTACGCGATGATGTCGTGCGCGAGCCGGTCTGCTGCCGCCTGAGCGGCGGCGTTGATGAGCTCGATGGAGCGGTCCGTGGCGGTCACAGGCGATGCTTTCGTCGGCGGTCTGGAGACCCCCAGGGTCTCACGGACCGCCGACAAGCCGACGCAGCCTTTTGATCAGCCGCTTTCGTAGTCTCCGCCGAGGGTGACCAGGACATCGGCGTTGGGCGGGGCCTTGTCCTTCTTGACCGCACTCACCGGCAGTCCGAGGGTCTTGGCGACCTCCTCCGCCTGCGCCTTGTTCTTCGCGTCACCGTAGATGACCTGCGACGAAGCGGCCGGATCGCCCTGACCGCCGTCGACGAAGGAGTAGCCGCCGTTGATGATCGAGACGCGGGCGGCCTCCGTGTCCGCCTTGTCGCCCGTGGCGTTCTTCACACCGACCCGCAGGGCGGCGCCCTCCTCGGGAGCGCTGACGGTGCCGCCGAGGACGTCCTTGACGACGGTCTCGGTCGCCTTCTCACCGAGGCTGCCGTCCTCGGCGACGGGCAGGACGGTCGTCTTGTAGTCGCCGACCTTGGCGTGCGCCGCGAGCTTCGCCAGGGCGGCGCCCAGGTCCTGCTCGGTCATCGGCGGTTCGAGGATCTGCGCCAGGGTCTCGACGGTGATCGTCGCGCCCTTGGGGTCCTCCGAGATCTTCCGCAGCACACCCTGCATGACCGCGCCGAAGCGCTCCAGCTGCTTCACCTCGGACTCGCCGGGGCCCAGGTAGGTGGCGTACGCGACGGCCGCCTGCCCGTTCAGCGTCTGTTCCTCGCCCTTGGTGACCAGCGGGTCCTCGCCCTTCTTGGCGGCCGGGACCTCGGCGTTCGTGGTGATGTCGATGTTGCCGACCAGCTCGACGAGATTCTCCAGATACGGGGTGTCGAGCCGCCAGGTGCCGGAGATCTTGGTGCCGAGCAGGGTGTCGACGGACTCGCGGGTGCCCTGGGAGCCGCTGTCGGCGACGGACTTGGCGAGGGTGCCGGTGGTGCTGGTCTCGCCGTCCGCCACGAGAAGGGAGTTGGGGAGGAGGACGGTGGTGCCCTGCTTGGTCGTGGAGTTGTTGACGAGCAGCGCCGTGGAGGTGCCCTTGTTCTTCGTGTTGTGCAGATTCACCATGATCACGTCGCGCTTCTGCGGCCCGGTGGCGGTGTTGTTCTGCTTGTCCTCGTCCGACGAGAAGCTGGGCAGCTTGCCCGCGTACCAGAGGTAGCCGACGCCGCCGACGACGGCCAGCGCCATGACGACCACCAGGGCGACGACGCGGCTACGGCCGCGGCGGCGGGCCTCCTCGCGGCGCTCGGAGCGGCTCTCGGTGAACTTGAGCCAGTCGATGACGTCTTCGGAGTCGGCGTCCGGCTCCTCTATGAAGGAGAACTGATCCGTCTTGTAGTCGCCGTCGGGCGCGGACCGCCGCTGCCCAGGTACGGCGGGCTCGGGAGCCGGGGCGGGCGGGGCCGGGGCGGGTGCGGGCTCCTCGACGGGTGCCGACTGCTGTTGCTGTTGGTGTTGTTGCTGCTGCTGCGGAATGTTCCACTGCGAGGTGTCGACGGCCGCGGGCTGCTGGCCGGTGTCGTAGCCGTAGCCCTGCTGTTGTTGCTGCTGGGCGTACGGGTCGTACGGAGCCTGCTGCTGGCCGTACGGGTCGTAGCCGTAACCCTGTGGCTGCTGCGCCTGCTGCTGTTGCTGCGCGTACGGGTCGTACTGCTGCGCCTGAGGCTGCTGTTGCTGGTGTTGCTGGTGTTGCTGCTCCTGCTGTTGCTGCTGGTACACCGGCTGCCCGTACTCGTCGTAGCCCACGATCTGCGGCTGCTGCGTGTAATACGGGTCGTACGGGTCGTACGGCTGCTGGTCGTTCACCGGTGCCCCTCTCCGTGGCTCATTCGCCGCGGTACAACTGGCGCTTGTCGATGTAGCGCACCACACCGTCCGGCACCAGATACCAGACCGGATCGCCCTGCGCGACCCTTCCCCGGCAGTCGGTCGACGAGATCGCCAGCGCGGGAACCTCCACCAACGAGACGCCGCCCTTGGGCAGTCCGTCGTCCGTCAGATCGTGTCCGGGCCGGGTGACACCGATGAAGTGGGCCAGCGCGAACAGTTCCTCGGCGTCCCGCCAGCTGAGAATCTGGGACAGCGCGTCCGCCCCGGTGATGAAGAAGAGATCCGCGTCGCCGTGCAGGGAGTGCAGATCCCGCAGCGTATCGGTGGTGAAGGTCTTGCCGCCACGGTCGATGTCGATCCGGCTGACCGAGAATTGCGGGTTGGAGGCCGTCGCGATGACCGTCATCAGATAACGGTCCTCCGCCGGCGAGACCGCCGACTGGCTTTTCTGCCACGGCTGTCCCGTCGGTACGAACACCACCTCGTCGAGGTTGAACAGCGCGGCCACCTCGCTGGCCGCCACCAGGTGCCCGTGGTGGATCGGGTCGAACGTCCCGCCCATCACACCGAGACGGCGCCTGCCGCCACCTCCCGCGCCCGCCGGCGCTTCCTGCTTTCCCATGCCTGCGGAGCCTACTGGCACGGCGTTACGGCCCTGTCTCAGCGGTCGCGGTTGAAGCGGGTGGTGATCCACAGCGCCAGGAGCAGCGCGAACAGCGCGCCACCGCCGGTGAGGTAGGCGCTGAGGCTTTCGTGGTTGCCGCCGTGCTCGCTGCCCTCGGCGGCGACGGTGACCATGTTGGCTGCGGTGCTGTAGAGGCTCATCTTCGGCAGGACCTATTCGATCGGGAGCGGAGACTTCGCGCACATCGTATGCGGGCACGCCGGGCACCCTCACGCCGACTCGGACGTTGTTGCCGTCGACGGCGCACGGCGGCCCACGCACAACCGTAGTCGCAGCACATACGGTGGGGGCTGTCAGGGGGACGAGCCGATGACTCGTACGAACAGGGGATTTCCATGACCGAAGACAGCCACGAGGCAGCCAGTCACGAGAATGTGCCGAGCAGGCAGCGCAAGCGCTTCCCCGGTATCTCCTCACGGGCGTACGAACATCCCGCGGACCGCTCGGCCCTGGTCGCGCTGCGCAAACTGAGCGGTTTCGACACGGTCTTCAAGGCGATGAGCGCCCTGCTGCCGGAGCGCAGCCTGCGGCTGCTGTTCCTCTCCGACTCGGTGCGGGTCAGCGACGTGCAGTTCGCGCATCTGCACTCGATGCTGCTGGACGCCTGTTACATCCTGGACCTGGAGAAGGTCCCCACGATGTACGTCGCGCAGAACCCGATGCCCAACGCCATGTGCATCGGTCTCGACGAGCCGATCATCGTGGTCAACACGGGTCTCGTCGAGCTGCTGGACGAGGAGGAGATGCGCGCGGTCGTCGGCCACGAGGTGGGCCACGCGCTGTCCGGGCACTCCGTCTACCGCACGATCCTGCTCTTCCTCACGAATCTCGCGCTCAAGGTCGCCTGGATCCCGCTCGGCAATGTCGCGATCATGGCGATCGTGTCGGCGCTGCGCGAGTGGTTCCGCAAGTCGGAGCTGTCGGCGGACCGGGCGGGGCTGCTGGTCGGCCAGGACGCCCAGGCGTCGATGCGCGGCCTGATGAAGATCGCGGGCGGCAATCATCTGCACGAGATGAACGTCGACGCGTTCCTGGAGCAGGCGGCGGAGTACGAGGCGGGCGGCGACCTGCGCGACTCCGTGCTCAAAATCCTCAACGTCCTGCCGCGTACGCACCCGTTCACGACGGTGCGCGCCGCCGAGCTGAAGAAGTGGGGCGAGAGCCGCGAGTTCCAGCGGATCATGGACGGGCACTACCCGCGTCGTACGGAGGACAAGGACACGTCGGTCAGCGACTCGATCCGTGACTCCGCCTCGCACTACGCGGACACGGTCCGCACCAGCAAGGACCCGCTGATGAAGCTGGTCGGTGACATCGCGGGCGGCGCAGGCGACCTGGGCGGCAAGCTCCGGGACAGGTTCACGGGCGGCTCATCAGGAAACGGCGGAAACAGCGGCAACGGCGGAAACGGGAACGGGAACGCCGAGGGCAACGGCGACCGACCCGCGGGCGACGACGGCAAGTAACGATCGACCGGACAGGACCTGACTGCTAGTCGCGGGGCTGTGCGCGAGCGTCGAGTACGCCGCACAGCCCGGCGGTCGGCGGCCCCGTCGCGTACGGATCGCTGGCCGCCGGGCCGGTGGGGGTCGCCCTGCCGCCGGCCAGCAGCGGTCGCAGCGTGCCGGGCGCCTCGGTCGAGCAGGTCTGCGGTCCCGCCTGGACCTGGCTGGTCAGCAACTCGACCCGGTGTCGGGGCAGATCCTCCCGGTCGAAGCGGAAGTGCAGCGTCCGCCGGACGGTGAACAGTGACGCGTCCTGCCCGGCCGGCTGCCCGGCGGGGCGCAGCGCATAGACGAAGGTGTGGTCGGAGAGCACATCGATCGTGCCGGTCCCCGACTCGGCGAACCGGAGCGTGCCCCGGACGTGTACGGCCGAGTCGGCGAGCGCCACCTTCGCCGGGTCGAAGCGCACCAGCCAGCCGGCCGGCGCGTGTCTGCCGTCGTCGGAGGGATCGGCGAAGCTCTGGTCGAACTGCGGGAGCTGATCGGGGTCCAGCAGCACCCGCACCGAGCGCCGCTCGGCGCCGGTGACGACGTCCGGGTCGACGGACGAGGCGACGAGGTAGTCCTTGGCGGTGGTCAGCGCGGTCATCACCTCGTTCTCCGTGAAGTGCGGTGTGCGCCGTGCCAGCGGCAGCGCGATCCCTGAGGCACCCGAGTCGAACCGCGCGGCGGGACTGCGCCGCAGCAGACTCTCGGGGGTGTCGCCCGGCACCGCGCCGGCCGGGGCCAGCGGAATGACCGTCGTACGCAGCGGTTCCGCCGAACGGGTGAGCGCCGGCCGGTACGGGGGCCGTACACCGACGTAGACGGCGGTGCCGAAGGCCACGGCGACGACCAGCACCAGCAGCAGCGCCTGGACCGATCCTCTGCGGGGAGTCAGCGAGCCGGCGCCGGGTCTCTGGGCCGGGTCACGTCTGCGTACGGCATGGGAGTGGTGGCCCATCCGCTCCTTGGCGGAGAACTCTTGGAGCCGGGCAGCGCGGATGAACGATTCGTCGAAGACGACGGACCGGTACTCGTCCTCGCCACCGCCGGGGGTCCCCTCGGGCGTGCCCTCGGGTGGGTCTCCACGACCTGCCATACCTTCAGGTTAGGTCGACCGGGCCGAACATAAACTCGGACGCCGTCCTCAGGAATGATCTGAGCCACGGTGCGTCACAGGGGTCACCGCAGGCACGGGAGTCACTGGTTCACAGGCTTTACGGGGTGCCGCGCGGCGCTCTACGGCGTGCTGCGCGGCACGGCCGAGACCTTGGGCACCGAGTACTCCGTCGACGCCGTGGGGCCGCCTCCGCCGCGCGACGTGTCCACGCCGGTCGTGGCGGGCGGTGGCACCCTGTCCTGCCGGTTGCCCGACGCCCCGCGGTAGACGGCCGTGAACGCGAGGGCGACCATGCCGATGCCCATCACCACGGCGAGGAGCCAGGCGACGGGCCGGTGCCAGCGGGCGCTGCCCCGGTAGGGGCGCAGAGCGCCGCCGTGGCGTCCGTACGGGCCGAAGTCGCCGTGCGGGTCGTCGGGGTCGTACGAGGCGCCGTACGGCCGCTCGTCGGCGTACTCGCCCGCCCGGCCGTAGCCGTCCTCGTAACGGTCGTCGTCGGAGGAGCCTCCGTAGGACCGCGCGCGGGCCGCCTCGGCGTCGGCGCGTGCCTGCGCGGCGGCCAGCAGCCGCTCGACAGCGGTCGGTTCATGTACGGGTGCGGCCCGGATGAAGTCCTCGTCGAACACCACGGAGGCGAAGTCCTCGTCCGCGCCTCCGCGGTCGTCGTCGGGCTCCCAGCCGTCCGGGAACGGCTTGCCCCCCACGTCGTCCGGCACCTTCTCAGAGTAGACCGGGGAGGGCGTTTTAGGCAGAGACAGTGGAGATTCCCCGGGATTACCCCCGGCGCGGCCACCGTCCGTGACCGCGCCCACCGTCCGTGACCAGGTCCACCCTCCGTGACCTGCTCTACCGTGTGTGACCGTCGCCCGTCACGATGTACTTGGTCGAGGTCAGCTCGGGCAGCCCCATCGGCCCCCGCGCGTGCAGCTTCTGCGTGGAGATGCCGATCTCGGCGCCGAAGCCGAACTGCCCGCCGTCCGTGAAGCGCGTCGACACGTTGACGGCGACCGTCGTGGAATCGACCAACTGGGTGAACCGGCGGGCCGCCGCCTGCGAGGTGGTGACGATCGCCTCGGTGTGCCCGGAGGACCAGAGCCGGATGTGGGCGACGGCCGCGTCCAGCGAGTCGACCACGGCGGCGGCGATGTCGTACGACAGGTACTCGGTCTCCCAGTCCTCGGCGGTGGCCGCCACGACCGTGGCCTTCGTACCGCCCGCCGCCTCCGCGTACTCCAGCACCCGCTCGTCGGCGTGCACGGTGACGCCGGCCTCGGCGAGCGCGTCCAGCGCGCGCGGCAGGAACGCGGCGGCGATGTCCTGGTGGACCAGGAGCGTCTCGGCGGCGTTGCAGACGCTCGGGCGCTGCGCCTTGGAGTTGATGAGGATGTCGACGGCCATGTCGAGGTCGGTCTCGGCGTCCACGTACACATGGCAGTTGCCGGTGCCGGTCTCGATGACCGGGACGGTGGACTCCTCGACGACCGTACGGATCAGCGAGGCGCCGCCGCGCGGGATCAGCACGTCCACCAGGCCGCGGGCGCGCATCAGTTCACGTACGGAGTCGCGGTTCTCGCCGGGCACGAGCTGGACCGCGTCGGCGGGCAGCCCGGCCCCGCCGACGGCGTCGCGCAGCACGCGCACGAGCGCGGTGTTGGAGGAGTACGCGGACGACGAGCCGCGCAGCAGCACGGCGTTGCCGGACTTCAGGCAGAGCGCCGCCGCGTCCACGGTGACGTTGGGGCGGGCCTCGTAGATGATCCCGACCACGCCGAGCGGGACGCGCACCTGGCGCAGGTCGATCCCGTTGGGCAGCGTCGATCCGCGTACGACCTCGCCGACCGGGTCGGGGAGCGCGGCCACGTCCCGTACGTCGGCGGCGATGGCCCGCACCCGCTCGGGTGTGAGGGTCAGCCGGTCGATGATCGCCTCGCTGGTGCCCGCTTCCCTGGCGCGCTCGACGTCCTCGCCGTTCGCCTTGATGATCTCCTGCGTACGGACCTCGAGTGCGTCGGCGATCGCCAGCAGCGCGTCGTCCTTGACCGAGCGCGGCAGTGGGGCGAGGTCGGCGGCTGCGGAGCGGGCGCGGTAGGCGGTCCTGGTGACCGGGGTCAGGTTGTCGTACGGCGAGAGCGAGGTCATGCCCGCAGAGTAATGCGCGTGCCGCGGGCACTTCCTCCGTATCCCGTACTACGAGACGGCCACGCCCTCCACCGTGTAGGGCGTGGCCCGGACCCCGGGGCCCGGCCGTCAGAACGGGTGGACGCCCACCGGCGCGGCCGGCGGCGGGCCGTAGCCCTCCGCGATGCGCAGGTGGTAGGTCTCCCTGTCGATGACTTCGAGGCCGACGATCTCCCACGGCGGGAGCTTGGCGCTCGACCGGTGCTCGCCCCAGAGCCGCAGCGCGACAGCCGCCGCGTCGTGCAGGTCCCGGGCTTCTTCCCAGTAGCGGATCTCGGCGTGGTCGTTCGCGTATCTGCTGGTCAGCAGGAACGGATGGTCGTGGGCGAGCTGTTCGAGGCCCCGTCTGACCTCGGTGAGCGGCGCCTCGGAACCCGACACGCTGAGCGTGATGTGCCAGAGCTTCGACACCGCGCGGTCCTCCCCGCGCGACTGTGTCTGCCGGGACGTGCCCGGATCCTGTACGTCGTCGAAGTCGTCGAAGTCCGGCCCCGCTCCGACGCTGGTCAGCGTCCGCTCTTCCCCCGCGGCCCTCCGGGCGTGCAAGGTGCCTCCTCCTGACCCGAGGGACCCCGCCCCCGGGCGCGTTCGTCTCACCGGCGGCCTCCTGTTGGTGCGTCGTCGTACTGCTACCCCGCCTCTTACCCCTGAGACAAAGTTGACCAGTCCCGGACGGGGCATGGGGTGCTTTCGGTAAAGGTCCCTTCCAAAAAACCGGACTTTCAGCCGTTTCAGGGGAAGGTCAAGGATGCAGGATGACCAGATCGTCCCTGTGTACGACCTCCCTCTCGTAAGCGGGCCCGAGATCCCGCGCCAGATCCCGGGTGGAGCGGCCGAGGAGCTGGGGAATCTCCTTGGCGTCGAAGTTGACCAGACCACGGGCCACGGCCCGGCCCGCCGTGTCGCGCAGTTCGACCGGGTCACCCGCGCTGAACTCGCCTTCCACCGCGGCGATTCCGGCCGGCAGCAGCGAGGTACGGCGTTCGACGACGGCCCGTACGGCGCCGTCGTCGAGGGTCAACGCGCCCTGAGGGGTGGAGGCGTGGGCGAGCCAGAGCAGCCGGTCGGCCGATCTGCGCCCGGTTCGGCCGAAGTACGTGCCCGTGTCGCGGCCGGCGAGACCGTCGCCCGCGCGCCCGGCCGAGGTGAGTACGACGGGGATGCCGGCGGCGGCGGCGATCCTGGCCGCCTCGACCTTGGTGACCATGCCGCCGGTACCGAGACCGGCCTTGCCCGCGCTGCCCATGGAGACGCCGACCAGGTCGGCGGGGCCGTCGACGCGGGCGATACGTGAGCTGCCCGGCTTGCTGGGGTCGCCGTCGTACAGGCCGTCGACGTCCGAGAGCAGGACGAGCAGGTCGGCGCGGACGAGATGGGCGACGAGCGCGGCCAGCCGGTCGTTGTCGCCGAAGCGGATCTCCTCGGTGGCGACGGTGTCGTTCTCGTTGACGACCGGGACGGTGCCCATGGTGAGCAACTGGTCGAGGGTGCGGTAGGCGTTGCGGTAGTGGGAGCGGCGGCTGGTGTCGTCGGTGGTGAGCAGGACCTGGCCGACGCGGAGCCCGTAACGCGAGAAGGACGAGGCGTACCGGGCGACGAGCAGCCCCTGGCCGACGCTGGCGGCTGCCTGCTGGCGGGCGAGGTCGCGGGGGCGGCGGGCGAGGCCGAGCGGGGCGAGTCCGGCGGCGATGGCGCCGCTGGAGACGAGCACGATCTCCTTCTCGCCGCCGCCGCGGGCCTTGGCGAGTACGTCGACGAGGGCGTCGACACGATCGGCGTCGAGCCCACCGGCGGCGGTGGTGAGCGAGGAGGAGCCGACCTTGACGACGATCCTGCGGGCTTCCGTTACGTGCTGCCTTGCCACTGTCACGGCCCGAATGTATGCCAGCGGGCCCCGGCGGCGCTCGGTCGTTTCACGCGCTGGACAGGGGCGACGGGTGTCCGGGAGAGGGGTGGCGGTGCCCCGCGGCCGCCGTCGGCGCGCGGGGCCGCCGGGCCCCGAGACCGGCCCGCGGGCCGGGACGGACGCCCGCACGTGGGGCCCAGCGGGCGCACGTGCACCGCCCGCGCGGCACGCTCGGATGGTGGCGACGCCACGAGGCCGCGCGCCTGACACACCGCCGCTGCCCGTCCCTGCGGGCCATGGCGGGCCGGTGCGCACCCGCGCGGGCCTCCGAGCGCCTGGGCATGCCCCTCGGGGACCCACACGGCTGCGGCCCGGACCACCTCCTCAAGAGGTCGTCCGGGCCGCAGCCGTGTTGTTCCCTCAGCGCCCGACCGGCGCTTCCGCCCCGTTCTGCTCCGTGGCGTCGGCCGACTCGGCGGCCTCGGCCGCTTCCGCCACCGCGCCCTCCGCCTCGGGGTCGGCCGCGGGCTCGCGTTCCGGCTCCGTGCCGGGCTGCTCCTGGGCGCTCAGTCGCTGCGCGACACCGGTGTTGCGCGCCACGGCCTTGGCACCCAGCGCGGCCACCGCCGCGTTGAACTGCTCGATCGACGTCGGCTCGTCGGGGCCGAGCAGATACGTCTTCAGCTCGCGCCTGCCCGACGCCAGCCGGTCGGCCGCCGGGTCGGCGACCGCCTTCAGCAACTCGTCCAGTTCGGCGGCGCTGTTGGACAGGACGACGGCGGCCCGCACGGCGGTGTTCTGCCGCTTGAACTCCTCGACGCCCAGCTGCGCGGAGTCCGTCACCGCGTACGGCTTGCCGCTCGCGATGAAGTCCGACACCACGCTGGAGATGTCCGAAACCATGCCGTCGGACTGGTTGAAGCAGTCGTACAGCTTGGGCTCGGCGCCCGTGACGACCTTGTGCTCCCACCAGCCGAAGGTGCGCCAGTACGCGTCGTTCCACTCGGCCCGCAGCGCCTTCGCGCGGTCCAGGCGCTCCGGGTCGGCGAGCGAGACGCGCGACTCCTCCGACTCGTCGCCGCCGGACCGGCCGGGCGCGCTGAGCGCGGCCAGCCGCTCCTCGATACGGGTCAACTCGGCGCGCGCGGCGGCCTGTCCGGCCTGCGCGTCCGTCGTCTCCTTCGCCCAGCGGGGCTCGGCGGCGCGTGCCACGTTCGCCGCGCTCATCATCGCGGTGATGCGGTCGTGGACGGCCTTGGCCTTCTTGTCGCGGATCCCGGTGAAGGGGTGCGGCTTGTAGATGACCCGGACCGGCTTCTCCGCCTTCAGCAGCCGCTTGACGATGTTCTCGCCGGCCAGCAGGAGCGAGGTATTGCCGGGGTTGTCGTCCCAGCCCTCCCAGGTGGGGGCGTACAGGATCGTCGGTACGGGGTGCCCCGGCGCGCCCGACGCGGTCTTGATCGGCGCGAGCTGCGGGCGGCCCACCTCGACGATGTCGTCGTCGCGTACGCCGACGTCGGCCAGCGCGTAGCGGTCGCGGCCGGCCCGGCCGGCCGTCCACACCTCGTCGTACACCTTGCTGAACGGGTTGACGCTGGCGATCTTGTCGCTGTCGCCGTGGCCGATGAAGACGTGCTTCATGGTCGGGACGCGCAGCAGGTGGATGTTCTTGCCGACGTTCGCCGCGTACAGCGCGACGTGGACCGACGACAGGTCGAGGTTCATCAGGTGCGTGCCGCCGGGGACGCAGAGCACCGGCAGCCATGTCGGGGCGAGTTGGGTCATGATGGCCCGCTCGCGCAGGATGACCAGCGGCCGGCCCTCGGTCTGCTCCAGGGTCTCCAGCCACATGTTGACCTGGTACGCGGACTCCTTGGAGCCGGAGAAGTACAGGACCACCGAAGGCTGGTACTCCCGCAACCAGTTGTCGACGGCGCCGAGGACGGCGGGCGGCGGCGGTACGCGGCGGCTGCGGCGCAGGTAGGGCACGAGCAGCAGGATGTAGATCACGCCGAGGACGAGCGTGAGGCCGAGGCCCACGTAGCCGTACGCGTCGGTGCCCGTCTGGGCGGCGGCGAGCAGACCGGCCATGGCGAACAGGTCGAGGTGGAGCATCTTCTCGGCGGAGCGGCTGACCAGGTAGTCCGGCGGGGCGTCCGGGATGCGCAGGGCGTGCAGGTCGACGTTGCGGGCGACGACCGGCATACCGCGGCGCAGCCGGATCAGGGTCGCCAGCGCGCCCTGCGGTGCCTGGATGCCGTAGAAGAGCAGGAAACCGGCCACCGCCGCGTAGAACAGGGGCTGTTCGGCCAGGTCCATCCGGGCCAGGAGCAGCACGAGCAGCAACTGGCGTACCAGGAAGCGGATCGACAGACCGGCCCGGACCTTGTTGAGCCGGTTGATCAGATAGCTGCCGCGCTGATGCAGGAATCGGTCGGCGCCGTAGGTCACGGCGCAGGCGGCCGCGAAGAACCAGAGGTTCGGGATCAGCGCTGCGAGCATGACGCAGGGGTATCCCAGCCCCAGCAGGGCTGCCGCGGCCAGCTCGGCTCGGCTGCCCACGCGGGCCAGGCGAATGGCGGTCGAAATCACGAAGAACCTGCTCCAGGAGAGGGTGCCGGTTATTTCACAGTTAGCGGGAATTGTGAAGCCGTGGCTTCACGCACACGGGCCTCTGCAATTCGCCGAATAGGCGACCGCAAAGGCCCGTAAATGCAAACTTGTCGAGAATTATTACACATCTTCCTGACGGTCAAGAACCGAGGCCAGCGCCTGCTCGAATCCGGACCCCGCGGAAGAGGCTTCCCGGGTCGGGTCCTGCTGCCTTACGTCGATCACATGACCGGTCAGTTCGGACAGGAGAACATCGAGCGAGGTTCGGGCCACGGCCTCGGAGGAGAGCAGCGAGCCCGCGGGCTCGACGCCGAAGGCCTTGGTGCGCATCGGGGTCGCGGTACGTTCCGGATTGACGCAATTCACCCGGATGCCCTCCCCGGCCCATTCGTCCGAGAGAGCCTGGGTGAGATTCACCATGGCCGCCTTGGTCGACGAATAAAGGCTGTATTCGGCGCGACCGCGGGTGTAGCTGCTCGATGTGTAGAGGAGCAGCTGGCCCTTGGTCTCGGCCAGATACTTGTACGAGGCGCGGGCGATCTGGACGGGCGCCAGGTAATTGACGTTCAGAGCTTCCTGAATCGTCGTGTTGTCCGTCTCGGCCAGCTTGCCGATACGCAGCACGCCCGCCGTGTTGATCACGTAGTCGATCCGGCCGGTCGCCGAGTACGCCTTCGACAGCGCGTCGTCGACATGCTCCGGGTTCTCGACGTGGGTGCCGGTGGTGGAGCGGCCGAGCGCGTACACCTTCGCGCCGTACTGCTCGGCGAGGGCGGCGATGTCGGCGCCGATGCCGTACGAACCGCCGAAGACCACGAGCGTCTTGCCGGAGAGCAGTTCGCGGTAGGCCGCCTCGTCCGCCTGCACGGGGGCGGCGGTGGAGGCGAGTTGGAACAGCTTGTCGGCGATGAAGACGTCGACCGGCTGCGTCACCTTCATGTTGTACTCGTCGCCCGCCACCACATAGATCGGCACGTCGGGCAGATAGCGCAGGACCACCGAACAGTCGTCGGTGGCCTGGAAGTTGGGGTCGCCGGCCGCGATCTCGTAGGCCTTGCGGATCGTGGACAGCTTGAACGCCTGGGGCGTCTGGCCGCGCCGGAGCCGCGAGCGGTCGGGGACCTCGGTGATGAACTCGCCGTCACCGCCGTGGGTGCGGGTCACGATGATCGTGTCGGCGGAGGGGATGGCGACGTCGACGGCCTGATAGCGGTCGAGCGCGTCCACACAGTCCTTGATGACGCGCTGTGACAGAAGCGGACGGACCGCGTCATGGAACAGGACGTTGCGGTCCTCACCGTCGGCGAGGCCCTCGCCCAGTGCCGAAATGGCGCGCTCGGTGGTCTCGTTGCGGGTCTGGCCGCCCTCGATGACCTTTGTCACCTTGGTGAGGCCGGCCTTGGCGACGATCCTCTCGACGTCGGGCACGAAACCCGGTGCCATCAGCACGATCACGTCGTCGATCGAGTCGGACTGCTCGAAGATCGACAGCGTGTGCTCGATGACAGCCTTCCCCGCGATCTTCAGCAGCTGCTTGGGGATCGACAGGCCCACGCGCTGGCCGGTACCACCGGCGAGCACGACTGCCGTGGTGCGGGGATGGGCTGCATGCGGCACAGACACAGAACGACCTACCTTGAGACGAGTGGGGGCGCTGTGATGGTCGCACTCTCCGTGACCGTCTCGCAAGGCGGGCGCCGGATGCCCCTCACCTACAGGAAACCATCCGTTCACCCTCTGGCCAGCCAGATTGGGTCACCATCCGGCCAAGTGCGGCGTGACGGACTCCACATCGGCACGCCGACCTGGCACGCACCTCCACCGGACCTCTACTTCGCGTCCGCTATTTCGCGTCCGCTATTTCGCGACCGCGATATAAGCACTACGTAAGGGAAATCCCCAGCTCGTTCACGTGTTTGCTCGGTTTCCGCGCTATTTCAGCGGAGCGTCGGCCACGTTGACGATGAGGTCGTTGGTCCCCATGTACATGATCCGTACCCGCACCCATTGGGCCGGCCGGCTCCTGAGTTTACGCACCACTCTGCGCAACGGTCCCCAGGGCCTGCTCTTGCGCACTTCCGTGACCGGGTACTCGTAGATCGGCCGCTTCTCCACGACGTCGTCGAGCACCCGTGCGACCTTCACCGGCGCGGCGTCCGGGGCGTACTTGAGCAGCAGGTCCCACGACTCCGACCTGGCGACCTGGCGTCCGGCCGGCCCCGACGCGGGGAAGGTGAAGCGGAATCCGCGCTCCCCCGTCCTGCTCCCCGCGTACGTCAACTCCTCGGCAGACTTGCCCCGTCGGCGTACCACCAGCGAAGGCTCCTGGGCCATCGCGCCGACGCCGAACAGCTCGCCCGCGACGGTGATGCGCTTGCCGTCGACGCGGATGTCACCGGCCTCCGCGTGGATCGGCCGGACCCATGAGCGCAGCGAGAGGAACTTGTGGGGCCGGGTCGCGTACGGCACCAGATTGTGGACGGGCTCGCCGTGCCGCGCGCGTTCGCAAGCGCTCATCGCGCCGCGCTGGTCGATGGAGCGGGCGGTGATCCGCACCCGCCGTCCGGATTCCGGGAGTTCGGCGTAGCACTCCCAGATGCCCTCGGCGAACGCCTCGTCCGCCGGAATCGTGACCGTGCCGTTGCCGGAGAGCGGGAAAACGTGCTCCTCCGTACGGACGTCGGAGCGTACGCAGACCAGTTTCAGCCCCTCGTGGACGACCGCCGCGGCCTGCGGGGCGACGAGGGAGAAGGCCAGCGCGCCGCCGGACTCCACCACGCAGTCGCCGACCGGCGCGAAGTCGCCCACGGCGGCGCGCTGGGCGGCGACCGTCCGCAGTTCGCCGAAGAGTTCCTCGTACTTCTTCGCGACCTGGCCGGGGTCGAACCGGGAGGCGTTGCGTACGGCCGCCGCGCTCATCCGGCGGCGCAGCGGCTCGTCGTCGATGAGCGTCAGCAGCGCGTCGGCTACGGCACCGGGGTCCGAGACGGGCACCAACAGGCCGTCCACACCGGGCTGGAGGATTTCCCGGGGGCCGTAGTCGCAGTCGCTGCTGACGACGGGCAGACCGCAGCGCATGGCCTCCACGAGGGTCATGCCGAAGGACTCGTGGCGCGAGGTGGACGCGGCGACGGCGCCCTTCGCCCACTCCGGCTCGATCGGCGAGACCGAGCCCATGAGACGCACACTGTTGTAGAGGCCCAGCCGGTCGATCTGCTTACGGAGGTTCTCCTTCTCCGGGCCGCCTCCGTAGATCCGCAGGTCCCACTCCGGGCGCGCGGCGACGACCTTGGCGAAGGCGTCGACCAGCACGCTGTACTGCTTCTCGGAGGACAGCCGCCCGGCGGCGACGATCGTCGTGCCCGAGCCGGTGGACGGCTCGACCGACGGCTCGGGAACGCTGTTGGAGATGGCGAGCACCCGGGTCGCGGGCAGCGGCATGTGCGCGCGGTAGACGGCGGCGTCGCCCTCGGAGACGGTGACGTAGGCGTCGAGCGCGTCGATGTGCTGGTACATCTCGTTGCGCAGCGCGGGCTTGTGGTGGTTGTACGTCATGTGCTCCTGGCCGATGAGCACGGCGCTCGCCGGGGCGAACTGGGCGACGTACGCGGCGAGTCCGGGCCGGGTCCCGATGACGACGTCGGCGTCCGAGTCCGCGTAGTGGTCCCTGACCCGCTCGTCGGTCAGCTTGCTGTACTCGCGGTAGCGGGCCTCGTGGCGCGGGAAGTACTCGGCGGGCTGGAGATGGAGCGGGTGCTCCTTCTCGTACGCCGGGGACTCCTTCCAGGTGTGCATGAGCGGTACGAGCGTGATGCGCGGGTCGATGTCGAAGGCCGCCAGAGGCCGGTGTTTGAACACCGAGACGATCTCCACCTCATGTTGCTCGGCGAACTCCTCCGCGAGGTTCAACGTGGTGCGGATCGTGCCGCCGATGCCGTAGATGGTGTGGATGAGGAAGGAGATCTTCATCAACGCTCCGTTCGGTGTGGGGAGTCCTGGGCGGTCAGTCCCAAGTTCCCCTTGAGTTCCGGACGGGTTCACGCGGCCGTAACTGGCCGCCCCCCGAATGCAAGACAGACGGGGGTGGCCGACGGTTGTGCGAGCACTTGAAGAGAAACCGCATGACCCATTATTCCGCCCATATCGATCAATGGCCGTAGTTGTCTTTCGGCCAAGCGGCGCGTCGCGCGGTGCGCGTACGGGCTGCGCGCGGTCCGCGCACGGGCTGCGCACGACGAAGGCCGCGGTCCGCTCCGGAG